>JAUYQP010000024.1 GCA_030697205.1 Mycobacteriales bacterium | reverse complement strand
GCCGGCATCGTCGTCGACCGCGTCCACGACTCCAACGTCGCCCGGTCTTGCTCCGTCAGTTCCACCACAGCAGTAGATGGCATGAGCCATCGTGACTGCCAACGCCGGCTATGTAAAGGAACTAATGCCGCACGACACTAGTCGGCCAGCGCCTCGACCGGTGCGGGCCGGCGGCGCGCGTCCCACCGGGCGAGCAGCCACGGGGCGGCGGCGAGCCCCGCCGCGTCGAACCACGCGTAGCCACCGGCGATCCCCGAGGGCGGGTTGCCGATCGTGATCAGCCCGGTCGGGTCGTGGGTCTGCCAGGCCCAGGTGCCGAGGCCGGTGCCGACCAGCTCGAGGTAGCTGACGACGACGAACGCGCCGGCGTAGGTCAGCGGGCTGCGGCCCCGCACGGTGAAGACCACCAGGCAGGCGAACCAGAACAGCCCGAGCGCGTCCGGCCGGTCCGACAGCGTGACGCCCCACAAGGCCCAGGCCCCGCACAGCGCCAGCGTCGTGCCGACGAAGGCCCGCTCGTGGCGGACCGCCCAGGCGGAGCGGCCGAGCAGTAGTGCCGCGAGGTAGACCAACCCGTGGCCCGGCGGGACGAAGGCCGGGACGTTGTCGAGGCGGTAGACGTAGACCCCGAGCCAGCCGGCGAAGACGTACTCGACGACGGTCGCGAAAGCGACAACGACGCCGACCTGGACCCGCGTCTCGCGGCACTCGGCCCGCAGCAGCACGGCGAGCAGCGCCCAGGTGCCGAGGCCGAGCAGCCGCTGCTGCCCGAGCGAGGCGACCTGGTCGAGCCCGAGCACGACGAGCACCCACACCCCGACGACCGCGGGGGTCCGGAGGTCGGCGGGCACCTGTCGAGGCTAACCGCCGGGAGCGCAGCGGTCAGTCCGAGGCGACGCCCGTGCCGATCGGGCAGGACACTCCGGTGCCCGTCATCGAGCAGTAGCCGTGCGGGTTCTTGGCGTCGGAGAGGTACTGCTGGTGGGAGGGCTCGGCGTTGTAGAACGGCCCAGCCGGCACGATCTCGGTCGTGATCGGGCCCTTGCCCGCGCGTGCCAGCGCTGCGGCGTAGGCCTCCCGCGACGCCCGGGCGGCCGCGAGCTGCGCGTCGGAGTGGGTGTAGACGGCCGACCTGTACGTCGTACCGACGTCGTTGCCCTGCCTCATCCCCTGCGTCGGGTCGTGGGCCTCCCAGAAGGCCTTGAGCAGCGCCTCGTAGGTCGTCTGCGTCGGGTCGAAGACGACCCGCACGACCTCGGTGTGACCGGTCAGCCCGGTGCAGGTCTCCTCGTAGGTCGGGTTCGGCGTGATCCCGCCCTGGTAGCCGACCAGCGTCGTCCAGACGCCGGGCTGCTTCCACATCGACCTCTCGGCGCCCCAGAAGCAGCCCATGCCGACGTCGAGCACCTCGAGGCCGTCGGGGTAGGGGCCCTCGAGCGGCGTGCCGAGCACGGTGTGCGGCTCGCTGAGCCGGATCGGCGTGTCACGGCCGGGCAGCGCCTCCTCCGGAGTCGGCAGCTCGACCTTCTTGCGCAGCGACCACACGAGGGACCTCCAGGAGTACGACGGAACGCTCTGCTCTGCTCAACCGGCCGGGCGGGCCGGTCGTTCCCGGGACGTTCGTGACGGACCGGTGACACGGACGGGTGACATGAGGGTGTCCGCCCGTCACTCCAGAGCGCCCCGGCCGTTGTCGAGAGCACACAGCGAGTGCAACGGGCCGGACACGCCCCGCAGGCCCTGTCCGGGTCTGCACGGGTCTGGCCCTACAGTCGCCGCATCCAGCAGCACGGCACGGGGGGACAGGACAGCTTGCGCACGCGCACCGCTCTCGCGGCCCTGCCGCTCGCCCTGCTCGGACTGGCCTCGACAGCCACGGCCCTGCCGGGCGTCTCCGTGTCCGGCATCTCCGTGCCGGACGTGCCGACCGGGCTGCCCGAGGCGTGCCACACGTGGGTGCCCGCCAACGGGTCGCTGCAGCTGGCCGTCGACACCCACCAGTGCGTCGCGGTCCCGCGCGGGACCCATGTGCTCGACCGCGCCCTACGCGTCCCCGGCGGCCACCTGCTGCGCGGCGTCGAGGGCGCGGCGCGCAACGAGGTCGTGCTCCTGGCCCGCCGCAACGCGCCCTGGCCGCAGGAGATCGGCGTCGTGAAGTCGGCTCCGCCGTACGAGCGCCCGGTCACCATCACGGGCATCACCGTCGACGGCAACAGCCAGCGCAAGCACTCCCTGCAAGGTCGGGCCGACGTCCGCGACGGCGCCCACGTCGGCATCAGCGCGCCGTCGATGATCGTCCACGACGTGGAGGTCCGCAACGCGCGCTGCGTCGGGATCAGCGCCTACGAGGACCTCGTGTCGCTCAACCTCTTCACGACCGTCATCACCGTCAGCACGATCCACTCCAACGGCTTCGAGTGCACCAAGGCCGCGGCACCGCCCGGTGCCGGCATCTACATCCACCCGGTCGGTGACGCGACCGACCGGGTGATCATCTCGGGCAACACCATCCGCGACAACGACGGCAGCGGCGTCGACCTCGACGGCGTCGACGGCGGGGTGCTGTCCGGCAACACCATCACCGACAACAGCAAGGTCGACGGCTTCGCGGCGATCAGCCTCGTCGACGCGAGCAACTGGGTGATCAGCGGCAACACCGCGAGCAACCCGCGCGGCCGCGGCAAGGTCAACTGCCCCGGCGGCCCAGCGGGCTCGGGGGCGTCGGCGCTGTTCATGTGCGCCCGCAACCGCGACGTCACCGGCAACGTCGTCGTCGGCAACAGCTTCTCGAGCCACTACGCGATCCTCGTCAACCGGGTCCGGGGCCACGCGGTCGGCAACGTGCTGCGCGACAACACGGTGTCGAGCACCAGCAAGGTCCGCTGCGGCGAGGGCAACCCGGTCGACGCCAACACCTGGCAGGGCAACAACTGCCAGACCGGCGCGGTCGCCACCGCCTCGAGCGAGCCGCCGGTCTACTTCACGCCGGGCAAGAAGAAGCCCTAGCTCTCGGCACGGGCGCCGGCCTGCTCGCACAGGCCGTCGAGGTGGGTGACCAGCGCGTCGGAGATGCCCCGCAGGGCTGTGACCTGCTCGCGGGTGAGCTGATCGAAGAGATGGGTCCGCACGCCGTCGACGTGGGCCGGAGCCGCCTTCTCGAGCACCGAGAGGCCGACGTCGGTGAGCACGCACATCTGGCCGCGCTTGTCGCCCTCGCAGGCCTCGCGCCGCACCCAGCCCTGCTCCTCGAGTCGGGCGACGGCGTGCGACAGCCGGCTGCGGCTGCTGCGTGTGCGGTCGGCGAGCTCGCTCATCCGCACGGTGCGCGCGGGCGCCTCCGACAGGTGCACGAGCACCTCGTAGTAGCTCTGCGGCATGCCGGAGTCGCGCTGCAGCTCCCGGTCGAGCTGGGCGTGCAGGGCGGCCGTCGCGTGCAGGAAGGCGCGCCAGGTCCGCTGCTCGTCGTCGTCCAGCCACCTCGTCATGGCTCAGACCCTACCCGGAACAGTTGAACACTCAACCACGTTGTGGTCTGATGTCCGCACCGTCACGAGGAGCACTGTCATGGCCGTCACCCGCCTCAACCACGCCGTCCTCTACGTCCGCGACGTGGAGCGCTCGGTGGCGTTCTACTCCGACCTGCTTGGTTTCCGCAAGGTCATGGGCTTCCCCGGCGCGGCGTTCCTGCAGGCCGGCGGGTCGACCAACGACCACGACCTCGGGCTCTTCCAGCTCGGCCCCAACGCCGGCGCGTCGGCCGCCGGACGCTCGACGGTCGGGATGTACCACCTCGCCTGGGAGGTCGAGACCCTCGAGCAGCTCGAGGAGCTGCAGATCACCCTCGCCGCCGCCGGTGCGCTCGTCGGCGCCTCCGACCACGGCACGACCAAGAGCCTCTACGCCAAGGACCCCGACGGTCTGGAGTTCGAGGTCGTCTGGCTGGTGCCGGCCGACCTGCTCGGCCAGGCGGCCATCGACGCGGGTCGCTCCGGCATCCGCCCGCTCGACCTCCCGAAGGAGAAGGCGCGCTACGGCGGCGCGACCCGCGGCGGGCTCGGCATCTCCGTCCCGCTCGGCGTCACCGCCGAGGTGCGCGTCTGAGCGCTGGGGCAGACTGTCCCGGTGCCCGGACCCCGTGACCTCGACCGGAGCGCGGAGCAGCTGCTGACGCGCACCCTCAGCGATCGCGCCCGCGCCGCGCGCGTCAGCGTCGTACTCCTGGTGATCGTCGGGGCGACCGTCGTCGCCGGGCTCGCGGCCCTGGCCCGCGGCAGCGTCTGCACCGCTCTGGACAAGCAGGCCGGCGGCACCTACTGCGTCGCCGCCCCCACACCCACCCCCTCCTGACCCCGCCGCCTCCTTCCTTTCGCTTGTGCGCCCGGGTCGGCGCTAGCGCGGTGCCGTAGCGCCGACAGCGGCGCACAGGCGGAAGGAGAGAGGGGTGGGTGGCGAAGACCCCCACATGACACGACGTACGCCGACGCGGCTCGCCCTGCTCGGCAGCTCCTCGCGCTACTGGGCGCGCTGTCGGGCCTGCCCAGCGACGCGGCGGTCCCGAAGGACGGCGTCGTACGCTTCACCGCCGGCGGCAGCACGGTCCAGCCCGCGAAGGGCTGGCGGCTCGTCCCGTCGCGGACCACCTTCACCGGCGCCGCCGAGCCCACCATCGGCGTCACCGCCGATGGCACGGTCTTCTCCGACGTGCAGACCAAGGTCGTGCGCTCGAAGGACCGCGGCCGGACCTGGCAGGACGTCACGCCCCCCGGCCATGTCACCTCGCTCGACCCCTACCTCTACGTCGACAAGCGCACGTCGCGGGTCGACAAGTCCGACCTCGCCGGCACCTGCCAGCTGCTGTCCTTCGTCGACTCCGGCGGCCGCCGCCTCGTCGTCGCGAGCCTGTCCCGCTGAGGCCGCTTCGGTGCGCTCGGCGATGAACGACGGCATCCCGGCACGCCGGAAGCCGCGCTCGTAGCTCGCGAGCGCGGCCTCCGGGGACAGTGGGACGGTCAGCCCTGCTGCTACTTCTCGACCTCGGAGACGGGGCCGTCGTACGCGCCCTTGAGCAGCTTCTCCAACGTGCTCTTCGCACTGGCCTTGCTGCTGTAACCCTGGCCGCCGTCGGTCGCGACGACCTGGCCGTTGCTGGCGTAGACCCGGAAGCCGAAGTTGCCGTCCTTGCGCTTGAAGAGCTCGCCCTTGCCCGGCATGTCCCACACCCCTGCCACTGCGACCGACCCGATGCCGACCGTGGTGGCCGACCCTAGACCGGTGCGGCGCGCAGCGGTAGGCGTTCGGGCGGATTCAGAGGACCTGGTTGCCGTACATCTCACCGAGCGGGTCGGCGATCAGCTCGAGCCGGGCGCCGTCGGGGTCGCGGAAGTAGACCGACACCTCGCTGTGCACCTCGTGCTCCACACCGGCCTCGCGCAGCTTGCCGACCAGGTGCTCCCACCGCTGCGGCTCGACCGAGATCGCGACGTGGTGCAGCCCCCCGAGGACCTCGGCGTAGGGCCCGACGTCGAGGCCGGGGAAGTCGAAGAAGGCCAGCAGGTTGCTGTTGCCGATGTCGAAGAAGAAGTGCGACGAGCCCGGGTAGTCGCGGTTGTCGATGAGCTCGGTCAGCGGGAACTCCAGCACCCCCTGGTAGAAGCGGATGGTCCGCTCCACGTCGCTGGAGATGAGGGCCGTGTGGTGCAGGCCGCGCGCCGACGACTGCGGGCGCTCGGCGGCCGGGCGCAGGTAGGTCTCGATGAGCTGTTCGCGATCGGTCATGCCGCCACCGTCGCACGCATCTCCCAGACGAGCACCTCCGCGTCGTCAACCGCGGTCACGCGCTGCCCGCCGGTCGCGGTGAGCCGCACCGAGTCACCCGCCTGGAGCGGGCCGGCCCCCTCGAGGTCGACGCTCCCCCTCGGGAGGAACACATGCAGGTACGCCGCCTCCGGCAGCACGACGCTCTGCCCCGGCGCGAGCCGCGCGGCATGCAGCGCCGCGTCACGCTGACGGATCCGGATCGCCGCGTCGTGGCCGTCCATGCCCGAGGCGACCGGGACGAGCGCGCCGGACAGCAGGTCGGCGTCGATCTCGCGCTGCTCGTAGCCGGGCTCGACGCCGCGCTCGTCGGGCAGGACCCACATCTGCACGAAGTGCACGGGCTCGTCGTGCGGGTCACCGGACAACCGCCACGAGTCGTTCTTCTCCGAGTGCAGGATGCCGCGCCCGGCACTCATCCGCTGCGCGAGCCCGGGGTAGATGACGCCGGTGTGGCCGGTCGAGTCCTGGTGGACCAGCGAGCCGCGCAGCACCCAGGTGACGATCTCCATGTCGCGGTGCGGGTGCGTCTCGAAGCCCGCGCCCGCACGGACGACGTCGTCGTTGTTGACGAGCAGCAGCCCGTGGTGGGTGTTGGCCGGGTCGTAGTGCCGCCCGAAGGAGAACGAGTGCTTCGAGTCGAGCCAGTCGATCCTGGTCGCGAAGCGGTCGGCGGCCCGGCGGACGTCGAGGACAGGGGTGGTCATGCCAGCCGTAACGCGCGCGGGGGCGTGGGGCTTCCGGGTCAGGCGGCAGGCAGGCGGCGCGCGGCCGCGACGAGGCGCTCGCGCAGCACGGCGGCCTCGGCGGCAAAGGCGCGCTGCTGCTCGGCGTAGTCCCTGCGTCCGTCGACGGTCTCGACCGCGATGGCCGACAGGCCGAGGCCGCTCACGTCGTAGGGCGAGGCCCGCATGTCGAGCACCCGCACGCGACGGGCCAGCTCGAAGCAGTCGGCGACGAGGTCGGACGCGACCCACGGCCACAACGCGGCGGCGTGGGCGTAGAGGTCCATGTTGGCGTGCAGGCAGCCACCCTGCTCGTGGTCGAGACGGCCGTCGCGGTCGAGCTGCGCGCTGTTGCGCGGGACCGCCTCGGGGGTGAAGAACCGGAACGCGTCGAAGTGCGTGCAGGTCAGCGGCAGCTCCTCGACCACGGCCGCGGTGCCGGCGGCGCCGAGCCGCAGCGGCAGCTGCGCGTGCCGCACCTCGGCGGGGTCCTGGCGGTAGACCATCGCCCACTCGTGCAGGCCGGAGCACCCGAAGCGCGGCGGCCGCGACGCGACCGCCGCGGACAGCGCGACTACCCAGCGCGCCCGGGCGTCGACCTTCGGGGGCACGCCGCCGAGCACCGCCCCGCCGGGCAGCTCCCCGTCGGGCACCGCCTCCCAGTGCTGGTCGGGCTCCCGACCCTCGAGGACCACACCCGGGCCCGGGCTCCAGCGCCGCAGCCGCCCCGGCCGGTGGGAGTAGTAGGTGAACAGGAAGTCCTCGACCGGGTGCTTCTCACGTCGCCGCGCCCGGTCGAGCACCGGTCCGGTCCAGGCATCGACCCGCTGCTCGTGCGCGGCCTCCAGGGCGCGCCAGGTCGCCTCGTCGAGCCTCGTCACCCCTCCAGGCTAGGGCTGCGATGCTGCCGGCATGAGCGGCATCGAGGACACCCGGCGGCCGACCGATCGCGACTGGGTCGCCGAGGCCGTGCGTCGCCTCGAGGCCGACGCCGACCGCAGCGCCGACACCCACCTGCACCTGCTGCCGCTGCCGACGGCCTGGGACGTCGACGTCTACCTCAAGGACGAGTCGTCGCACCCGACCGGCTCGCTCAAGCACCGGCTGGCGCGATCGCTCGTGCTCTACGGCCTGGTCAACGGCTGGATCCACGAGGGCACGACGCTGGTCGAGGCGTCGTCCGGATCGACCGCGGTGAGCGAGGCCCACTTCGCGCGCCTGCTGGGCCTGCCGTTCGTCGCGGTGCTCCCCCGGTCGACGTCGCCGGAGAAGGTGCAGCTCATCGAGTTCGCCGGCGGGACCTGCCGATTCGTCGACGACCCCACGACCCTCTACGCCGAGGCCGCGCGCGTCGCGGCCGACGTCGGTGGCCACTACCTCGACCAGTTCACCTACGCCGAGCGGGCGACCGACTGGCGCGGCAACAACAACATCGCGGAGAGCGTCTTCGACCAGCTGCGCTCCGAGCGGCACCCCGTCCCCACCTGGGTCGTCGTCGGCGCCGGCACCGGTGGGACGTCGGCGACCTTCGGCCGCTTCGTGCGCTACCGCCGACTGCCCACGCAGGTCTGCGTCGTCGACCCGGAGGGCTCGGCGTTCTACCCGGGCTGGGTCAGCGGCTCGTCGGCCGCGACCGGCACTGCCTCGCGCATCGAGGGCATCGGTCGACCGCGGGTCGAGGCGTCGTTCGTCCCCGGCGCCGTCGACCGGATGCTGCGGGTGCCTGACGCCGCCTCCGTCGCCGCGGCCCGCTGGCTGCGCGAGCGCACCGGCTGGTCCGCCGGAGGCAGCACCGGCACCAACCTGGTCGGCGCGCTGCACCTCGTCGACGAGATGCGGCGCGAGGGGGTGGCCGGCAGCGTCGTCACCCTGCTGTGCGACCGCGGCGACCGCTACCTCGACACCGTCCACGACACGGGTGACCGCTCGGGCAGCGAGACCGGCAGCGAGACCAGCTCGTGGGCTGACCGGCAGGGCCTCGACCTCGCGCCCTGGCAGGACTGGCTCGCCGAGCGCACGACCGGGTAGGACCGGTCAGGCGCTGCGCCGGGCCGCACTGTCGGGCATCGGCTGCGACACCGGTCGGCGCATCCGCACCCCCCGTTGCCGGGTGCGCGCGGCGGCCGCGGCGCGCTCCGCAAGCAGCTCCTCGCGCCGTCGGGCGCGCTCGCGTCGAGTCGCCCGCTCCCCCGCCTCGTCCGCAGCCACGGGGACCTCCTGCCCAGCCGCACCCCGTCGTACGCCTGTGGAACGGCCGAACCTCGGCGTCATCGCCCCGCTGAGGGCAACGGCGCCTGGCGCCCACCCTCGGGCGCGTCCCGAGCGGCGCGCTTCACGGCGTACATGGCCGCGTCGGCGGCAGCGAGAAGCGCGGACGCGTCCGGGCCGTCGCTCACCGCGACCCCGACCGACGTGCGCACCCGCAGCGGTCCGCCCTCGACGCGCAGCGCGACGTCGGCGGTCGCCCGGATCCGAGCCTCCATCGCGCCCGCAGCCGACCGCGGCACGACCGCCCCGACGACGAACTCGTCCCCACCCATGCGCGCCACGAGGTCACCAGGTCGTGACGCGAGCTGGAGCCGCGTGGCGACCTCGACGAGGACAGCGTCGCCACCGGCGTGCCCGAGTCGGTCGTTGACGCTCTTGAAGTCGTCGACGTCGACGAAGGCGACCAGCAGGACGTGCTCGTCGGGTAGACCGGCCAGCGTCGACGCGAGCCAGGGCTCCACGACGCGCCGGGAGGAGCAGCCCGTCAACGGGTCGGTCTCGGCCAGCCGCACGGCCCGATCAGCCAGGGCGGTGGCCGCGGCGACCGCCCGGCCCCGCTCGACCTCCGCGGCGATGAGCCGACCGAACAGCTGCATCGTCGGCAGGTGGTCCTCGACGCGCTCTGCCGCCACGCGGTCCGCGGCGCAGAGGGTGCCGTAGAGCGTGCCGTCGGACAGGGTGATCGGCACGGAGAGGTAGACCTCGATCCCGAGCTCGGCCGCGGCCTGCGAGTCGCCCCAGACCTGCGAGACGGCGGTGGTGGAGGGACGACCCTCGTCGAGCGCGCGCTTGCAGAGCGTGTCGCCCCAGGGGACCTCGAGACCCTCCGGCAGGACCAGGCCGGGCCGCGTGTTGGTGCTGTAGCGGATCTCCTGCACGTCGCGGTCCTCGTGGATGACGGTGAGGTAGGTCGACCCGAGGCCGGTGAGCTCGTGCAGGGCGTCCAGCAGCGGGCGACTGAGGGTCTCGAGGTCGTCCGCGCGGAAGAGCACCTCGGCGAGACCCTGCAGGTCGGTGGCCGTCCGCGGGGCGGGGATCGACGTGCCGGCCGACCTGTCCAGCTCGAGCAGCCAGGGTGCTGCCGCGTCGGCGAGGGCCCGCAGCACGGGCACGTCGCTGGCCCGGAAGGCCTGCGGCGCCGGACCGACGGCACACAGCGTCCCGATCACGCGGTTGCCGTCGAGGACGACCACCCCCGCGTGACTGACGATGCCGAAAGCGGCTGTGGATCGGAGCACCTGCAGCTCCGGCTCCTGCGCGACGTCGGGGACCAGCAGCACGCCCTGCTCGACGACCCTGCCGCACCACGTCTCGTCGAGCGGCTCGGTGCGCCCCTCGACCCCGGGCACCGGCCCGCCGGACGCGGTCACCGCGACCCGCAGCGTCCGGGTGCCGTCGGCACCCAGCGTCGCGGCGAAGGCGAGCTCCAGACCGAGCTGCTCGCACAGCAGGAGCAGCAACTGGGCCAGCGCGCTGCGCGGCGGTCCCGGGACGGACCGCGCGAGCCGCTGGAGCGCTGGGGCGGGCCGCACCTCGGACACGACGGCAGTGTGCGGCGTGACCTGACCTTCCGTCAGCGAATCGGCGCGATCGGCAGGACGAACCAGGAGAAGGGACCAGAAGTCGCCTCGCACGACCATCGGCGGGCTGCTCGCGACTCCCTCCGCGTCAGTCGTGCTGTCGCACGACGACGACGGGGCACGAGGCGTGGTGCGCCACGTGGTTGCTCGTCGAGCCGAGCAGCCAGCCCGCCAGCGCACCGCGTCCCCGCGAGCCGACGACGAGCACGTCGTCGGGCTCCGCGAAGCGCGCGAGCTCCTCACCGGCGTGACCGACGAGGACCTCGGGGTGGACGGACGCCGACAGCACCGTCGCCGTGACCTCGTGGGCCTTTCTCGTCAGCTCGCTCAGCGCGGAGGCGTCGAGCGCGGCGGCGTCGGGCCAGCCCGGGCCACCCGGGTCGGACGGCATCCGCACCAGGACCGGGACGAGCCGGCGTCCGTGGCGCGCGGCGAACCCGGCCGCCCAGGCGAGCGCGTCGTCGGAGGCGCCGTCGCCGTCGACGCCGACGAGCACGCGGCCTGACGGTACGGCGCCCTCCCACGTGTCTGGGACCACAGCGACCGGGCAGTCAACGTGGTGCAGCGCGGCACTGACGACCGACCCGACGACCATCCGGGCCGCGGCGCTGCGCTGGTGGCGACCCAGCACGAGCAGCGACGCGGTGCGGGCCTGCTCCTCGATGACCTGTGCCGCGGGACCGCGCACCGCCACGGCGGACGCGTGCCCTGCCGCCGGTCCGCCGATACGGGCGGGGACGGGCACCAGCTCCTGGACTCGCGCGAGCCGGGCCTCGACGCCGCGTTGGATGCCGGGTGCGAGGTCGACGTCGACGACCACCGGCGGGTAGAGGCCGTAGCTGCCCGTGTACGGGAGCTGCCAGGCCTGCAGCGCGATGACGTCGACGTCGCGGGTGATCGACTCCTCGAGGGCGAACCTCAGCGCCGCGTCACCCGCGGGCGTGCCGTCGACTCCAGCCAGGACCTCGTGCATGGGGCACCTCCGTGATCGTCTGCGTCCGACAACCACTGTCTCGTCGGTGGCACTCGCTCCGACAGTGCCGAAGGTCCCGCCTCGACCAGGACCCCGCGCCGGACAGCGGTCAGGCCGCGAGCAGCTCCGGGCGCTCCTGCTCGACCTTCGCGACGACGTCGTTGGGCAGCGACAGCCGCACGACCTTCCACCACGCGCTGGCCAGCTGCGACAGGAACGGTCCTGAGACGTAGGTGAGGCCGTAGCGCTCGAAGACCTCCTGCACCTGCGGGGCGATCTCGGCGTACCTGTTGCTCGGCAGGTCCGGGAAGAGGTGGTGCTCGACCTGGAAGGACAGGTTGCCGGTCATGAGGTGCATGAGCGGCCCGCCGTCGATGTTGGCGGCGCCGAGCATCTGGCGGAGGTACCAGTCACCGCGGGTCTCGCCCTCGATCGAGGCCTTCTCGAAGACCTGCACCCCGGCCGGGAAGTGGCCGCACATGATGACCGAGTGCGTCCAGACGTTGCGGGCGAGGTTGGCGGTCGCGTTGGCGACCAGTGTCGGCACGAACGACGGGCCCGACAGCAGCGGGTGCACGACGTAGTCACGGGTGACCTGCTTGGCGATCTTGCGCAGGACGCCCTTGCCCTGGCGCAGGAAGTCCTTCTTGTCCTTGCGCCCGGCGAGGACCTTGCCGACCTCGAGGTCGTAGGCCGCGATGCCGTACTGGAAGATGACGGCGTTCACCGCGTTCCAGACCGGCTGCAGGAGGAAGAACTTCGTCCAGCGCTGGTCCTCGTCGACGCGCATGATGCCGTAGCCGAGGTCGTTGTCCTTGCCGAGCACGTTGGTGTAGGTGTGGTGCAGCTCGTTGTGCGAGTGCTTCCACATGTCCGACGGCGTCGCGTTGTCCCACTCCCACGTCGTGGAGTGGATCTTCGGGTCGCGCATCCAGTCCCACTGGCCGTGCATGACGTTGTGGCCGATCTCCATGTTCTCGAGGATCTTCGCGACCGACAGCCCGACGGTGCCGGCGACGAAGGCCGGCGGGAACAGCGAGGCCAGCAGCACCGCACGGCTTCCCAGCTCGAGCCGGCGCTGCGCGTCGATGACCTTGCGGATGTACGCCGCATCGCTCTCGCCGCGGGCGTCCAGCACGCGCTGGCGGATCGCGTCCATCTCCTTGCCGATCGCCTCGATGTCCTCGCGGCTCAGGTGGGCGACGGGGTTGTCGATCGTCTTCTGCATCGCGGTCATGGGGGGTCCCTCTCCTCAGGCCTCGAGCCGGCAGGCGCCGGCCGCGGCGGACACACAGGTCTGGACGAGCACGCCGTCACCGGCGGTGGTGGTCTCTCCGGTGCGCAGGTCGCGCACCGCGCCCTCGCGCAGCGGCAGGACGCAGCCGAAGCAGATGCCCATCCGGCACCCCGACGGCATGAGCACGCCGGCGGCCTCGCCGACGTCGAGCAGGGGGGTCGCGCCGTCGGCCTCGACGACGGTGTCGGAGCCGGCGCCCGTCCTCCCGAAGGACACGGTGCCGCCGTCGCCCGCGACGACCACGCTGGGCCGGAAGCGCTCGACGTGGAGCTGCTCGACGATGCCGCGGCGGTCCCACTCGGCCTCGATCGCGTCGAGCATCCCGACGGGGCCGCAGGCCCAGGTCTCGCGGTCGGCGAGGTCGGGCACGAGCTCGGCGAGCCGGTCGGTGGTGAGCATCCCGTCGGTGTCGGTGTGCAGCTCGACCAGGCGGATCCGGCCGGCGGCGGCGAGCCCGCGCAGCTCCTCGCCGAAGACGACGTCGTCGGCGGTCGGGGCGGAGTGGACGAGCACGACGTCGGGCAGCTCGTCGAGCGCGGCGCGGAGCATCCCCATCACGGGAGTGATGCCGCTGCCGGCGGTGACGAACAGCGCCTTGGCCGGGCGGGTCGCCGGCAGGACGAAGTCACCAGCGGCCTGGTCGAGGTGGAGCACGTCGCCGGGCTGGACGCGGGAGGTGATGTGGCCGCTGACCACGCCGTCCGGCAGCGACTTCACGGTGACGGTGATGAGGCCGTCGGGCCGCGGCGGCGAGGTGAGCGAGTAGGCGCGCCACAACCGGACGCCCTGCACGTCGACGCCGAGGCGGATCCACTGGCCGGCCGTGTGGCCCTGCCAGTCGCGGCCCGGCTTCAGCACGAGCGTGACGGCGTCGCGGGTCTCGGGCCGCACCTCGACGACCCGGGCGCGCAGGGTGTCGGAGCGCAGCGGAGCGAACAGGTCGAGGTAGTCGCTCGGCACCAAGGGGGTGGCCAGCGAGGACGCGAGTGACGACGCCATGCGGGTGAGGGTCGCGGTGACTGCCATGCACTGAGGATGACCGTTCCTGGCGGCTAGTCGCTTGGCCTGGCAGAGTGGTCTTGTCCCCGTTCTTTGTTCACAGGAGGTGAAGATGCCGTCCGCTCTGCCACCCGCCGTCCTCGCCGCGCTGCGCGAGGAGCTACCGCCCGTCGCGGGCCGGACCGTCGCCGCGGTCATCGCCGAGGTGCCGGAGTACGCCGACGCCTGGCAGGCCACGGGCACCGGCGGCGGGATGGCCACGACCATCACGCACGCCGTCGAGCTCGCCCTCGCCACCTTCCTGCGGCTCGCCGAGCGGCCCGACGAGGAGGACGGCCTGCTCGCGCCCGCGCTCGACGCGGCCTACGCGCTCGGCCGCGGCGAGGCCCGCGACACCCGCACCATGGAAGCGCTGCTGTCGGCCTACCGCGTCGGGTCGCGCGCGGCCTGGCGGGACTGGAGCGCCACCGCCGTCGCGGCGGGCGTGACGGCAGAGGCGGTGGCCGCCTTCGCCGAGCTGGTGTTCGCCTACATCGACTCGCTGTCCGCGGCGAGCGCCGCCGGCCACGCCGACGAGCTGGCCAAGAGCGGCCGCGTCCGCGAGAAGTACCTCGAGCGGCTCGCCACCGCGCTGCTCGCCGGCGACCCCGACGTCGAGCGCCTCGCCGAGCTCGCCCAGTGGTCCCCACCGGAGACGCTCACCGCCGTCGTCGTCCCGGCGGCACAGGCGCGCTCGGCCGCCGCCGCCCTCGACGGTCGCAGCCTCGCGCTGTCCGGCGACGTCGTCGGGCTGGCCGACCAGGCGGTGTGGCTCGCGGTCTCCCCCGGTCGGCCCGCGCTGCTGGCCACCCTGCGGCGTACTCCTGCGGTGGTCGGCCCGACGGTCCCGTGGGCCGCGGTCGCGGGGTCGTTCCAGCGCGCCGAGCGGGCGCTCGAGCTGCTGCCCGCGCCCGCCGCGGTGCTCGACACCGACGCGCACCTCGCCGCCCTCGTCGTCGGTGCGGACCCGTCGGCGCTGGCCGACCTGCGGGCGGCGGTCCTCGCGCCGATGGCCGACCTGCGGCCGGCTGCGGCGGAGCGACTCGAGGAGACGCTGCGCTCCTGGCTGCTGCACCAGGGCCGCCGCGAGGCCGTCGCCGCCGAGCTCCACGTGCACCCGCAGACGGTGCGCTACCGCGTGCAGCAGCTGCGCGAGCTCTACGGCGACGCGCTCACCGACCCCGCCTTCCTGCGCGACGCCGTCATCGCTCTCACGCCTCGCTGACGGAAGCCGGCCGACACCGGCTGTCGTCACCGGCTAGCGGCGCCACTCCAGCATGAGCAGGGTGGCGTCGTCGCTCAGCTGGCCCGCGTGGTGCGACAGCAGCTCGCGCACGACGCGGCGCATGGTCTCCGCCGTGTCGAGGCCACCGGCGAGCTGGACCCGGACGAGCTCGGCGAGCCGTTCGACGCCGAACAGCTCGCCGTCTGGGGCGCGGGCCTCGACGACACCGTCGGTGTAGAGCAGCACCATGTCGCCCGGCTCGAGCTGCTCCTCGCCGATCTCCCACGTCTCGTCGGCGAGGAGGTGGCCGAGGCCGAGCGGTGGTCGCGGCTCGGTGTCGAGCGCCTTGACGACCTTGCCGCCGCGCAGCAGCAGCGGCGGCGGGTGGCCGGCGTTGACCCAGTGCAGCAGGCCCGTCGTGGTGTCGAGGTCGGCCATGACGGCGGTGCTGAACAGCTCGCCGCCGAGCCCCTCGACGAGCGCCTCGTCGACGCTGTCGAGCACCTCCACGAGCCCCAGCCCGGCACGACGGGCACAGCGGTACGCCGCCACCGTGAAGACAGCGCACTGCGCGCTGTGCAGCCCGTGACCCATCCCGTCGAAGATCGCGACCTGCGTCCGCCCGGGGTCCACGGAGTAGTCGATGACGTCGCCCGCGACCTCGTAGCAGGGCTCGAGCGCCGCTGACACCGTCACCTGGGCGCCCGAGAACGACAGCGGCGGCAGCACCGAGTAGTGCAGCTCCGCCGCGACGCCGAGGTGGTGGCTGCGCCGAAGCCGCACGACGGTGTCGCCGTAGACGCTCTTGGCCTGCAGGAGCACGGCTGCAGCAGCGGCGAGGCGTTGCAGCGCCTCCACCTGCTCGTCGTCCGGGGGGTCAGCGACCACGGCGACGAGCACCCCCAGCCGGAGCGAGCCGATGCCGAGCGGCAGCCACACGCGGGTGCGGCCGTCGTCGGTGAGCTGCAGCTGCGGCTGGACCGTCTGGTAAGCCCGACCGGCGAGCGTGCCGTCGACACCGAGCACCGGCAGTGCCGCCTGCGCCGCTGTCGGTGTCGGATCCAGCAGCGGCTGGAGCACCCGCTGCTGGAGGTCGGTGACGTAGACCAGCACGTCGTCCGCACCGAGCTCGCGACCGCAGGCCGCGAACAGCCCAGCGAGGTCGTGGGGCGCGGCGACCTCTGCATCGCGCGCGAGCGACGCGAGCGCGTCGTCGGTCTCACCTGTGGACATCATCCGGGCCCACCCTACGCACGACGGTGCGCGACAGGGCTCACCGATCGTCCGGGTCCGGTGCCGCTCCGCGGTCGATCAGATGAGGCTCTCGCGTCCACGGAGCACGTGACTGACGCGCGCGCCGGTCCAGCGGACGCCGTCGCGGGTGCGCTGCCCGCGGCTGTTGAGGATGGCCGCCAGGGTGAGGGTGCTGGCGCCGTTGCGCCGCATGTCCAGCAGCTCGGGCAAGGTCAGGTGCGCGGGGGCCGTCTCCGGCACGCTGGTGCTGGCCGAGGAGGCGACGAGGCGCTCGGCGAGCCACCCGTCCAGCTGGCTGAGGGGCAGCGGTCCGGCCCACATCTCGCCCTGGCCCAGGGCGCAGCCCATCCGGGTGAGGGCCGACGCCTGCGCGGGGGTGTCGAGGTCCTCGGCGACGCACTCGATGCCCAGACTCGCGGCCAGGGCGAGTGTCGACCGCACGATGGCGCGGTTGGCCGGGTTGCTCGTGAGCCCGCGCGTGAACGTCCGGTCGATCTTGACCAGGGCGAGCGGGAGGTCGCGCAGCAGCAGCAGGCCGGCATGGCCGATGCCGTAGTCGTCGAGGGCCAGCCGCACACCGACGTCGTGCAGTGCCGTCAGGCACCTGCTCGCGGCATCGAGGTCGAGTCCGCGACCGCTGACCCGCAGGACGAGTCCGGTCGCCGGGGTGCTCGTGCTCTCCAGCACCTGGTTGATGCGCTCGGGCAGCGACGGGTCGAGGACCTGGTGCTCGGACAGGTCGACCGACACCGTCTGGCACAGCGGGTGTCTGTCCCGCAGGGCCTCCAGCGCGGAGCAGGCCTCGTACAGCACCCAGTTCGCGATGTCGGGAGCCCGGTCGCTGCTCTCAGCGAGGGCGAGCGACTGCACAGGCTGCAGGGCGCCGAGGCGCGGGTGCTCCCATCGCACGACTGCCTCGGCTCCGACGACCGCATCGGTCGTGAGCTGCACGACGGGCTGGTAGACCACCCGCAGCTGGCCGTTCTGCACGACGTACGTGCTCTCCCCCGCTCCGAGGAGAGCACCGTGGGCGTGGGGCGCCGGAGCCTCCGCCCGCGACACCTCGGGCTCGACGGCGCGGGTCGTTGCGCGGTTCACGACAGGCCCGCGACGGACCAGTCGGTGAGGCCTCGAAAGCCCGCCGAGGCCAGTGGCTGGTAGACCGGCGTCGCGCTGCGGTAGGCCGTGAAGGCGTCGGGGTCGAGAGGCCGGGAGAACAAGAAGCCCTGCGCCAGCTCACAGCCGAGCCCGAGCAGGTGGGCGAGCTGGGCGCCCGTCTCCACCCCCTCCGCCACCGTCGTCTTGTGCAGGCTCTGGGCGAGCCGGACGATCGCGGTCGTCACGGCCAGCTCCTCGCGACTGCTGGCGATCCCGTCGACGAAGGACTTGTCGATCTTCAGGACCTGGACGGGGATGCGTCGCAGCTCGTTCAGTGCGCTGTAGCCGGTCCCGAAGTCGTCGACGGCGATCCGACAGCCCACGGCGCGCAGGTCCTCGAGCTGCTGGGCGAGGTCGACGTCGCCCTCGACGAACGCCGTCTCGGTGATCTCCAGCAACAGCCGACCGGGAGCGATGCCGGTCCGGGAGGTGATCCTGCGGAGGGTGTCGGCGAGCTCCCCGTCGAGCTGGCGGCGCGAGACGTTGATCGCCATGTGCAGTCCCTGGCCACCGGTGTCGAGCGCGTCCCAGGCGGCCAGCTGCAGGCAGGCCTGCTCGAGCACCCACGCACCCAGCCGTCCGATGAGGCCGGCGCTCTCGGCCATCGGCACGAACACCGTCGGGCAGACCGCTCCGCGTGTCGGGTGCGTCCAGCGCATGAGCGCCTCGGCTCCGCAGGTGGCTCCGGTGCGGAGGTCGATGATCGGCTGGTAGACGAGGCTGAGCTGACCCTGGCCCAGGGCGGTCCGCAGGTCCCGTCCCAGTGCCTGCCGGTCCAGCAGCACCGTGTGCGTCGCGGCGTCGAAGACCACGACCCTGTCGCCGCCGGCCGCCTTGGCCACGCGCATGGCGACGTCTGCCTGCTGCAGGAAGGCGTCGTGGTCCTGCTCGTCATCGGCGTACACCACCCCGACGCTGGCGCTGACCACGACGCTGGAACCGCCCAGGTCGTACGGCGCCCGCAGCGCGGCGACGATCCGTTCGGACAGCTCGACGCAGTCCGAGAGCCGCGCAGACCCGGCGAGCACGATGAACTCGTCCCCACCAAGGCGTGCGACGACCTCGCCCGACCGGCACAGCGCGAGGAGCCGGGCGGCGACCTGGCGCAGCAGCTCATCGCCGCCGTGCTGGCCGTGGGAGTCGTTGACGGACGTGAAGCCGTCCACGTCCAGCAGGAGCGCACCGGCAGCCCGTCCTGGCACCCGCGTCCTGGCGAGCGCTCGCACGACGGCGTGGCGAAGGGCGACCCGGTCGTCCACACCCGTGAGCGAGTCCGTCCGGAACGGTCGTCCCCGCTCGGCCGTCAGGCGGAGCTGCCGGTCGTGCCGGCACTCCGCGGCGCCACCTGGCCCGCCGCGGGCCGGCCGCGGCAGGGTGTCGAGGAGACGTCGCAGGACGACGCGCGCAGGCAGGCTTGCCCCTCTCATGACGGCAGCAGCGCCCACGGCACCGGGAGGGCCCGCAGGACGTCCCCGAGGCCCTCGGCTCCGATCGGTTTGACGAGGTAGCCCGCGACGCCGAGGGCGTAGGCCCGTCCGATCCAGGCGACACCGGACTCCCCCGTCAGCATCACCACCGGCGTCTCCTTCAGGGCAGGCTGCGCGCGGATCCAGCGGAGGACCTCGAGCCCGTCGAGGTCTGGTAGGTGCCCGTCCAGGAGCACGAGCGCCGGCACCGTGCCCGCGGCGACCAGGGCGCTGAGGACCTCCAGCGCGAGCAGGCCCGTCGAGGCGACGACCTGCGGGTTCGCGACACCCAGTGCCTGCAGGTTCAGCTGTGCGAGCACCCGGCACGAGGTGTCGTCCTCGACGATGACCACGGGCGGCAGCGTCGACAGCTCCACCAGGCCGCCCGGCGCGCGCTCGACGGGGGCGACCGGTCCCTCGGTCGAGCAGGAGGCGACGAGCCGGAGGCACTCGTCGAAGCGCAGGAGGCGCTCCGCCCGGTCAGCCGCACCGACCATCGGGACCTCGGCCGCGCGCTCCTGCTGATTCGCAGCCAAGACCTCGGCGCACAACTGCGCCACGAGGTCGTGCAGGGCGGTCTCGAGGTCGGACACGGCCGGCAGCTCGGCCACCAGGGCAGTGAGGGAGTCGACCCGCGAGAGGGAGGTGACGATCAGGTCGCCAACGGTCATGGTCGTCCGCCCTTGGGCTGGAAGCGACGCGCGGCGCGAGGTCTGGACGGGCCACGAAGCTTGGTGACAAGCAAGTCAGGAGCCGGGTGCTACCTGGATCCTCTGCCTGAAAGCAGGCGAACCGGCTGCAGACAGTGGACATCAGGTGCATCGGCGCGTCAACGGACGACCTGGACCCGTCACACCCCCGAGGAGGAGTCAGGCTCGCGCCAGCTCGGTCCCGCGCAGCGCACCCGCGACCACGTCGGCGGCCACCGTGGAGAGCTTGAGGTTGTGGTCGCGGGCATAGCCGCGAAGCGCGTGGAAGGACTCCTCCACGCTCGTGCCGTTGCACTCCGCGACCATCCCCTTGGCCTGCTCGATGACCACGCGGGTCGTCAGCGCGCGCTGGAGCTGCTCGGCTACCTGCTGGCTCTGGTCCACGCTGCGCTGCTGCAGGAGGCCGATCGTGGCGATGTCGGCGAAGGCCTGGGCAAGGGCAATGTCACCTTCGAGCAGGGCCCGGGGACTGCTGTCGAAGAGGTTCAGCGTCCCGATCGTGGCGTCACGCAGCCTCATGGGCAGGGCCGTCACCGAGCGGAAGCCGCTCTTGACGGCCGCAGGCGCGAAGTTCGGCCACCGGGGCGATGCGTCACGCAGGTCAGGGCACGACACGGGCTCGCCCGTCCTGAAGCAGTCCAGGCAGGGTCCCTGGTCGGCCTGGATCTGGAACAGCTCGAGCAGCCGGGTCTCCTCCGTGCTCGAGGCGACCAGGACGAGGTTGCCCCGCTGGTCGTCGAGCAGGATGCCGACCGCACCGACCGAGCAGAGCTGGACGCAGGCCTGGGCCAGCCGGCCGAGCAGGTCCACAACGTCGTAGTCGTCCACGAGCGTGTCGGCGAGGTCCACGAAGGTCTCGGCGAGGGTCATCGAGACCTCGGAGGTGGGCGTGCGACTGCTCATGGGTCCTCGGTTCCTCAGGAGGACGCGCCTGCTGCCTCGATCATCCGCACTCTAGGCGCACGCCAGCCGGGCGTCACCAGGCGCGCGCCTGCCAAAGACCACCGCAAGCCCACCTTCACCGCCGAGCCTGCATGCCTCGTCGCAGGGAGCACCCGTGATGCCCGTGTACTAACCCAGGTTGGCGGCGACGCGCCAGGTTCGGCGCGACAGATTCCGGTCGGTGTCAGTGCTCGCACGAAGGCGAGGAAGCCTGGTCGACCGGACACCACACAGCCGGCATGCGCCGCAACCGACGGGCTTCGCCCGACCGCCGGTGAAGCTCGTTGGCGTCGGCTTGCTCAGGCTGGCTTGACCGCCATCAGGGAGATGCTCTTGACGCCGTAGGTCTGCGTGGCGCCCTGGGCCGAGTCGGACAGGAAGGCGTACGCCGGGTTGTCGCGCACCTCCTGCACGTGCAGCCCGGCGGCTTCGATCGCGGCGAGGTAGTCGTCGATCTGCGCTGCGCCACCGATGCAGGCGGCCCAGAGCTCGGCGCTGCACACGATCGCCTCGGTGAGGGGCCGTTCGGTGACGATGTCCGACAAGGCCAGCCGCCCACCAGGGACGAGCGCTCGCGCCACCGCCTGGAAGACAGCGGGCTTGTCGGCCGACAGGTTGACGACCCCGTTCGACACGACCGCGTCGAAGCAGCCATCAGGTACGGGTGGCTGCTCGATGTAGCCCTCGACGAAGCGGACCGTGGAAATGCCTGCGACTGCTCTGAGCCGCTCGGACTTTGCGAGCTGTTCGGGGGTCATGTCGACGCCGGTGACCGACCCGGTCGGTCCGACCAGGTGCGCGGTTGCGAAGGAGTCGGTGCCGGAACCGCTCCCGAGGTCGAGCACGCGTTGACCGGTGAGGTCGCCGAGCAGGTCCAGGTAGTAGCCGACGCCGGCAAAGGAGGCGAGGGAGGCTGCCGGGATCGCGTCGAGGAGCTCGCTGGGATAACCCAGCCGGGCTGCGAGAGGGCGGCCCATCTCGAAGTGGTACTGCTCCTCGGGGTGCTCCGCGACGTGCCGGTAGACGTCCTTGACGCGCCGCTCGAGGTCCGCGGTGTCGAGTTGCGCAGTCTTCGTCATCGTCGTACTCCTTTGCTGTTGGGGATCTCCCACGCGCCTTGGCCGATGGCGAGCACGCCACGGGCGGGGAGTGGGACCTGACCGATCTGGGGGTTGGGACTCACCCGGGTGGCGCAGCCGAGGTCGACGCCGTCGAGGACCGCGGAGGTTTCGTCGATGAAGTACATGCGCTGGGGCATCAGGACTCCCTCGTGACCGCTGGGCATCGTCCCCGACATCCGGATCTCCCCAAGGCCGAGCGCTCGCCGGGCCATCACTTCGCGAGCGTGCACGAGTCGTGGCGACCGCCAGGTGCTCAGCGGCAGCCGGGGGCTGATCGCGTTCATGGCCCGCAGCATCGGGGTCTCCAGAACCGTGAGCGTCCAGTCCACAGCTGGCTCGTCCACGGTGACGCGCAGCGAGGCGGGCCCGGTCCACTCGAGCTGGATCTGCGCGTATCCGACGTGTGCGCAGGCCGGGCCGTAGTACCGCGGACAGGCGGTGTCGACGCTTGGCCCGTCGACGTAGATGGACCACCGTCCTTCAGGGTCGCAGTGCCACAAGGTCCGGTACGGCGAGAAGTCGTTCTCCGGGAAGACCCGCAGGGCGAGGACGTTCCCGGAGTCGAACGGGAGCCCGAACACACCCCAGCCCTTGACGTACTCATGACCGGCCCAGGGCGGGTCACCCTGCCGTTCGGGCAAGGCACTGAGCGTCGCGGCGAGGTTGAGCACGAGAGGTCTCCTAGTAGCTGAAGGTGGTGGCGCCGTCGCCGATCCATTCCCACAGCTGCACCGTGCCGCCGAGCTTCGCGTTCGATACGAGGCCGTCTGGGTCGAGCTGCTTGGAGTTGAAGCAGATCGGGCAGACCAGCAGCTCCCCGCCGGCGGCCTCGTAGCGCTTCATCAGGTCGGGCAGGCTCGGGCAGCCGTCGCAGGCGGTGCCGATGGCGGTGCCCCCCAGGGCAAGTCGCACGGCCTCCTTCGTGAGGAAGGTGAGGGTGGGCCTGCCGCTCTCGGCGGCGCCGACGGCGACCAGCAACGCGATCATGACCTTCTCGGTGTCCTCGAGCCCGGTGGTGAGGCTGATGGCGGCCTTGTTGCTCATGTCGTACTTCCCTTCGTGAAGGTGGTGGAGTGAGGGCGAGGTCAGGCGTGGGTGTCGGGCTGGAAGCCGGAGCAGAGCAGGTCGATGGCTTCGATGCGGTCGCCGGCACGCAGGTAGGCCTGCTGCTCGATGACGTGCCAGGAGTCATCACCCCAGGGCGTCGGATGCAGCCGCAGCCGCCAGGAGACATGCACCCGGCCGCCGACCTCACCGACGGTGCCGTCGAGGACCTCGAACGCCTCCGCGGCGCCGAACCAGCAGCGGATGTTGTCGACGATCTGCGCGGCGCCCTCGCACTCGGTCAGACCGGGCGGGATCAGCGCTCTCATCGTGGCCTCGGGCGTGAAGCAGTCCGCCATCCGGTCGAAGTCGCGGACGGCCAGGGCCTCCAGGAACAGGCCTCCGACGGACCACGAAGGGGTTGCCGTCGCGCCCTTCGCTTCACCTGAACGAGTCATGCCTTCGTTCTACGGCGCACCCGGGCGGCGTCGCGTCGGGCGTTCGCCCGATCTTCGTGCGGTCAGTCCGAGATCTCGGCGACGGTGATCAGCCCGTGCCGCATCGCGAACAGCGCAGCGGCACCGCGGGAGGTCACGCCGATCTTGCCGTAGATGTGCTCGGCGTGGGTGTTGACCGTCTTGGCGGAGATGCTCAGCTCCTGGGCGATCTGCTGCTTGGTCCGGCCTCGCGCCAGCAGCACGAGGACCTCGACCTCGCGCGCAGTCAGGCCTGCCGGGTGCTCGGTCCTGCGCCGCACCCGGTGCCCGGCGGCGTCCAGCACCGCCCGCACGGCGTCACCGTCCAGACGGCCGGCAGTCACCTCGGCCGTGAGGATCTTCCGGGCCTCCTCGCGCGGCAGCGCGGCACGGTGGGGGCGAGGCTCCAGCAGCGCGTGGTAAACGTCGGCGGCGGCGATCACCCGGGCAGCCATCGGCAGGCCGTCGGCCGTCACTCCCGACGGGTACCCGGAGCCGTCCATCCGCTCGTGGTGCAGCGCAGCCAGCTGTCCGATGGCGCCGAGCGCAGCGGGCTTGGAGAAGGTGCGTGCTGTCAGGTACGGGTGGGTGCGGACGCGCTCTCGTTCGGCCTCGGTGAGCCGCCCGGGCTTGTCCAGGATCCCTGAGGCGACTCCGATCGTGCCGACGTCGTGCACCAGCCCCGCCCGCCGTACCAGTGTGACGTCGTCGACCGGCAGGCCGACGCTGGCGGCGGCTGCTGCGGCCAACAGGGCGACCCCGCGGGAGTGCCCGAGCGTGTACGGCGACTTGACGTCGGCGTAGTCGGCGAACGCCTCCAGCGCTACGTCGAGCTCGTCGTCGCTGAGCTGCCGTTGCAGCCCTTCGTGCCCGCCGATCAGCGTGTCCCAGCCGTCGAGCTCTTCCAGGGAGGCAAGAAGATCACCGCCGTGCGCGCAGAACCGGTCGACGAGCTCCGGGTCGAACTCGGTGCCCCGGCGGGAGTGCAGCATCTCGCAGGCAGCCTCGACGCCGCCGAGCCGGTGCAGCATCTCCACGTCGTTGGAGATGTGGACGATTCGCATGATGCGTGCGATCTCATCGCCGTGCAGTTGGGCCGGGGAACCCTTGCCGTCCCAGCGCTCGAACGCCTGCTGAAGCGGATCACGGACCTCCGCTCCCAGCCCCAGGCGCAACGACAGGTCGCCGGAGGCCTCGCAGTGCGAGGCCATCGAGGCACGTACCTCGTTCGACCCGCCGGCCAGGAACTTGCCGATCATCGTCAGTCGTCGGATCGGGGAGCTACCGCCGCCGACATGGCCGAGCATGAAGCGCATCATCGGCACCCCGGTCAGGTCGACCAGATAGCTGTCGGCACGCACCTTCATGTCGTCGCCGAACCACTTGCCCATCTCGTGCGCGTCCGCGACGCACCCGACCCAGGCGAGCAGTGACACGTAGAAGATCGCCGCCCGCTCGTCGTCGGACAGGTTCTCGAGCTCCGCGACCCGCATCGCGATCAGGGTCTGCCGGATGATGTGCTCCTGCGGCTGCCCCAGCCCCAGATCGGTCGCGAGCGACAGGGCAGCCACGAGCTCGGCCAGCCGCACTCCACCCGCAGCACCTGTCACAGCGCATCCGAGGCTGTGGGGAGCCCCGCACGTTCCCACTCCGGAAACCCGTCCACGAGCCGGCTGGCCCGGTAGCCCCGACGGCACAGGAGCCGCACCGCGTCGTCGGCGTAGACGCAGTAGGGACCGCGGCAGTACGCGACGACCTCGGTGTCCTTGGGGAGGTCCTTCAGTCGTCGGGCCAGGTCGGCCAGCGGAAGGGAACGCGCGCCGGCGATGTGCCCCGCCGCGTACTCCGGTGTCGGCCGGACGTCCAGCACGACCACGTCACCGGCTCGGAGCCTGCTGCGCAGCTCGGACTGGCCGATCGACTCCAGTCCGGCACGATCGCCCAGGTAGGCCTCGGCGAGCCGGTCCAGCTCGGCGACGTGCGCGGCAGCCACCTCACGCAGCCCCTGCCACAGGTCCCGCACCTGCGCGCTGGAAAGTGCGTAGTAGACCCGGGTGCCTTCCCTGCGGGTCGTGACCAGACCGGCGCGCAGGAGCTGCTGCAAGTGCTGCGAGGTGTTCGCGACGCTCTGCCCGATCTCGCCGGCCAGCTCCTCGACGGAACGCTCACCCTGCGCCAGCACGTCGACGAGCTCGGCGCGCCGTCCGTTGCCCAGCGCCTTGCCGACCAGCGCGAAGCCATCGAACAAGGCGTCCTTGGACGCTCGGTCACCCATCTTGCGCACCCGCCAGCACACAGCGACAGTATCCATTCAAACGAACACTTGACAATGGCCGAGGCCGTCGACGAACCTTCCTCAAGGGATCACTTGAGCATGTCCGGCACGTGCTCAGACCGCGGACGCGCCTTGGAGAGCTCGTGAAGAACAGCCCGCTGATCGTCCCCCTCGTCGACGAGGGGCTGGGCAACTCTGCGTACCTCGTCGACCTCGGCGATGGTCGTGCCCTGGCCGTCGACCCGTCCCGGGACCTGCGGTCGCTTCGCGAGGCTGCTGGCCTCCACAGCCTGACGGTGGCGTTCACTGCCGAGACGCACCTGCACGCGGACTTCCTCACCGGCTCGGTGCAGCTTGCCGCCGACCAGGGCGCCCAGGTTCTCGGCTCCGCGACCGGACATCGACGCTTCGATCACCGCGGGCTCGTCGAGGGCGATGAGGTCGACCTCGGCGGACTCACGCTGCGCGCCCTGGTCACTCCTGGCCACACGCCGGAGCACCTGTCCTATCTGCTGATGGATGGCTCGGAGCAGCTCGCAGTGTTCACCGGCGGGTCACTCATCGTCGGGGCGGCAGCCCGCACCGACCTCGCCGGCGCCGAGAACACCGAGGCACTCACCCGCGCGCAGTACCGCTCGCTGCACCGTCTCGTCGACGAGCTCGATGACGAGACAGCCGTGCTGCCCACCCATGGCGCCGGCTCGTTCTGCTCCGCCCCGCCCGGGGCGGCCCGGACCACCACGATCGGGGAGCAGAGGGCCACCAACCCGCTGCTCGCGGCTCCTGATGAGGACGCCTTCGTGCGGACCTTGCTCGACAGCCTCGGTTCGTACCCGGCGTACTTCGGGCGCCTTGGCGAGCTCAACCGGCGCGGCCCGGCCGTCCTGTCCGGCACACCGGGTCTGGCACCACTCACCGTCGAGCAGGTCGTAGGGCTGCAGGGTGAAGGCGCGCAGGTCATCGACGCTCGCCCCATCACCGAGTTCGCCGCCGGGCACGTACCCGGATCGTTGTCCATCGAGCTGCGCGCCGCGTTCGCGACCTGGCTCGGCTGGCTCACCGATCCCACCCGGCCGGTCGTCATCGTGCGCAACCCTGACCAGGACCCGGACGAGATCGTCTGGCAGGCCCTCAAGGTCGGCGTCGAGCAGCTCGCCGGCGAACTCGGCGGCGGCCTCGCAGCGTGGCAGGCCGCGGGCGGGACCGTGCGTTCGCTGCCGCTGATCGAGGCGGCGCACGCGGATCCGACACGGGTCGTCGACATCCGCCAACGCAACGAGTTTGCCGCCGGGCATCTCCCCGGGGCCCGCAACGCCGAGCTCGCCACCGTGAGCACCGCGGGACTGACGGGTCCGCTGCAGACCATCTGCGGCCACGGCGAACGCGCCGCGACAGCCGCGAGCCTGCTCGCTGCCAGCGGGTGCGAGGACGTCAGCATCGTCACCGGCGGCCCTGGCGACTGGTCCGCGGCGCACGGCGCGTCCCTCGAGGTCGGTCCGTGACGGTGTTGCACCAGCCGGCCGAGCGGGGCGGGATCCGGCTGGGCCTGAAGGAGAACCTGGCCCAGTTCAGCCTCCTCGTCGCCGTCAACGCCCTCGTCGGCGGCACGCTCGGCCAGGAGCGCACCGTCGTCCCACTGCTGGCCAAGCAGACCTTCGACCTCGACGGCTACAGCGCCGCCCTGACCTTCATCGTCGCCTTCGGACTGGTGAAGGCCGCCACCAACTTCTTCGCCGGCACCCTCTCCGACCGGTACGGCCGCAAGCCCGTGCTCGTCGCTGGCTGGCTGGTCGCGTTGCCCGTCCCGGCGCTGCTGATCTGGGCTCCCAGCTGGTGGTGGGTCATCGCCGCCAACGTGCTGCTCGGGATCAACCAGGGCCTGACCTGGTCCACCACCGTCATCATGAAGATCGACCTCGTGGGACCAGCCCGGCGCGGACTCGCGATGGGCTTCAACGAAGCCGCTGGCTACGGCGCGCTCGCCATCACCGCTTTGGCCACCGGCTGGCTCGCCCAGACCTACGGCCTGCGACCGGCGCCCTTCCTGCTGGGAGCCGCCTACATCGCCCTCGGCCTCGGCCTGTCCACTCTCGGCGTGAAGGAGACCCGCGGGCACGCCCTGCACGAAGCCGCCGCACACGTCACCACCAACAGCGACCTGCACGGCGAGCTCACCACCCGCGAGATCCTGATGCTCACCTCCCTCAAGGAGAAGGCCCTGTCGGCCGCCAGCCAGGCCGGCATGGTGAACAACCTCAACGACGGCCTCGCCTGGGGATTGTTCCCGCTGCTGTTCACCCAGCACGGCCTGACGATCAGCCAGGTCGGCGTCCTCGCCGCGCTCTACCCGGCCGTCTGGGGCATCGGGCAACTCATCACCGGCGGCCTGTCGGACCGGATCGGGCGCAAGTGGCTCATCGCCGCCGGCATGTGGGTCCAGGCATTGGCGCTTGGTCTGTACGCGCTCGGCAACACGTTCAGCACCTGGGCGGTCGCCGCCGTGCTTCTCGGCGCCGGCACCGCGATGGTCTACCCGACGCTGCTCGCCGCGATCGGCGACGTCGCCCACCCCGCCTGGCGGGCCCGATCCGTAGGCGTCTACCGGCTCTGGCGTGACGGTGGCTTCGCCGTCGGCGCAGTGCTCGCCGGCGTCCTCGCCGACGCCTATGGCATCCCGACCGCAGTCTGGGCGGTCGCCGCCATCACCGCTGCCTCCGGCGCTGTCGTCGCGGTGCGGATGTACGAGACCCACCGGCCTGTAGCCGCGACACAGTCGCCGTGACCGAAGCCGTGCTGAAGGCCACGTGTCCGTACGCCTGTTGGGACTGGTCCTGGACAGCCACGATCCCGAAGCCCTGCCCTCGTTCTGGGCCTACGCACGTCTGAGCCGTGTCGCACAATGCAGAGGGCCCCGCACAGTCGAACTGTGAGGGGCCCTCTGATATGTGTAGCGGGGGTAGGATTTGAACCTACGACCTCTGGGTTATGAGCGGCGTTTACCAACAGTCCCGATGGGCGTACACTTGGCAAAACCGCAGGTCAGAGGGTATTTCTGGGTCGCTGCAGAACGCTCCCGGTCGCTCAGAGTCGTCTGAGTTTGCGGACATTCTGCGGACATCAGCGACCCTCGGGCCGCACGGACGTCAGAGGAGGTGGACGCGGTGCCGCTCGGTTGGGTGCGCGCCCGCCCCTGCGACGACGGCCGGCCGGGGTTCATGGCCTGCTACCGCGACGCCCGCGGCCAGACCCGCAGCGCCGGCACCTTTGCCAGCAAGCGGGAGGCGGCCGCCGCCGCTGCGCAGGCCTCGGTGCTGGTCGGGCAGGGCAAGCTCTCGGGTGCCGACGTCGGCAAGCTGCCGTTCAAGCGGTACGTGGACGAGGTGTGGTTCCCGCACCACGTGCTCGAGCCGAGCACCCGCGAGTCCTACCGCTACTCCATCGACAAGCACCTGGTGCCGTTCTTCGGCACGATGCGCATGACCACCATCCTGCCCAGCCACGTCCGCGAGTGGGTCAGCGACCGCGTAGCGGCCGGTGTCAGCCCGGCGAACATCCGGCACCAGAAGATCATCCTGTCGGCGATCTTCACGACCGCGCTCAACGACGCGGTGGTGCAGCTGCATCCGTGCCGTGGGGTGAAGACCCCGACGGTGGCGCGCAAGGAGTTCCGGATCGTCACGCCGGAGCAGTTCGAGACGATCTACGACGCGCTGCCGGACGAGATGAGCCAGCTGCTCGTCGAGGTGGCGATCGACTCCGGGCTGCGGTGGGGCGAGATCACCGAGCTGCGTCCGGCCGACCTCGACGCGGCGAGCCGGATCCTGACGGTCAGCCGGGCCGTGGTGATGGTGAACCCGAAGTTCCATCCGGAGGGCGGCAGGTTCCACGTCAAGCCCTACCCGAAGGGCAAGCTGAGCCGCCGCTTCAAGCTCAGCACCGCCGTCGCCGCACGGGTCGCCGAGTACGTGCGGGACAACGGGTTGGCGCCGGACGACCTGCTTTTCACCCAGCCGGAGCCGGAGGCCCCGCCGCGGCTGGTGCCCGTCCCGAGTGCGGAGAGCGGCCGCACCGAGCCGAACGACAAGGGCCGGACCTACCGGCACGCGACTCTGTCGGCCTACACCGCCGGCAGGTGCCGCTGCGCGCTGTGCCGGGCGGTGTTCGCCGCCTACCGCGCCCGTCGGCGCGCCGGGGGCAGCGACGGGGGCAGCCAGCCTCGTGTCGTCGCCGGTGACGGGCACCTGTCCCGTGACTGGTTCCGCAACAACGTGTGGACACCGGCATGCAAGGCCGCCGGCCTCGAGGGGAGCGTGCGCATGCATGACCTACGCCACGCCCATGCGTCATGGCTTCTCGCCGGTGGTGCCGACCTGCAGGTCGTAAAGGAGCGGCTCGGTCATGCAAGCATCGCCACGACCGAGCGCTACCTGCACACACTGCCTACGGCCGACGACACTGCGTTGGACGCGCTTGCACGGATTCGCAAGCGTCCTAGCTGACCGGCCGCGGGCTCGCCGACCTCCACACTGCCAGTTCGGACTTAGCCCCTCGTGATGAGCCTACTTTCCTTATTTTCCAGGCGCTCTGGAGTTGTTGTAGGCGCTCTGGAGCTGTAGAGATCTCTCTCGATCGGGCACGTAGCGGGCACGCCGGGCGTGCTACGGAGGGCGCGCGATGTGGGAGCCAGTCGGGTGTCACGCACTGTGATCGCACCTCCGTCCAGGTCGGGCTTCGTCCCTGTTCAGGATGTGCCCGCGGCGGCTTGAGAGCAAGCCTCAGGGTCTGTTCCCCGGCGACGGGGAAAGGGCGTTGCTCGCTGGCCGCCGAGCGCTGGGAAGCGAGTGGCCGGACCCCCTTCGGCGCTACCCGCGCACGGAGGGCTGTCGACGCCGTCGGACGACTACCGCCAGCGCAAGCATGTTCGCGAATCCGAGTGCTGCAGCGCTTTCCTGAATGCCGGTGGCGGGCAGCTGTCCTGTGGCCAGTCCCGCTGGACCTGCAGGCCGGTCCACAGGTGCCGCCGGGCGTCGGGTCACGGACGAGGACCGTTGGACGGCGAACACGTCCGTCGTCCCCACCTGCGCGATGGGAGCTGGGAGCGCGAGAGCTGCCAGGAACCCCTGCGGGAGCCCGACGAATCCGTGGTAGTCGCCGACGAACCGACCTGCCTGGGGGATCTCCCGCATCGGAGCCCGGCGCAGGTCCACCGGTCCGATCAGGGCTTCCTCCTGCCACGTCCGCCCCCCGTCACGCGAACGCGCCAACCACACGTCGGCGGTGAACGCGTCATCGCCCGCAACGTCTCGACGGGTGTCGTGGTAGCTGAGTCCGACGGTCCCGTCACCGGCCACCGCGAGGTGGGGCAGGAACGTCGCGGTCCTGGGCGCAGTGACGGCGCGCGGGGAGGACCAGGTCCGTCCACCGTCAGCGCTGCGGGACAAGCGCAGCTCACTCTGCTGCTCGGACAGGGCGTGCCGCCACACCAGGTACACCGTGCCGTCGGGCGCGACGTCCACGCCAGTGAAGGCGCTCGGCGCCTGCAACCGGTCGCCGCTGTCCGGGTCCGCACCCGAGTGGAAGCTGCCATCGGCGGTGGTGAACTCCGCGACGGTCACGGGCGCTGACCACGTCTGACCGCCGTCGGTGGAGCGCACCGCCTGCACGGTGTGCGGGAGGAAGCGGCCCGTGTCCGGCACCAGCCCCGGAAGCATGGTGGCGATCACGAGAAGCGAGCCATCCGGCAGGACGAGCAGCTCACTGCCGTGCGGGATAAGCGTCGGCGGGTTGGGCGCGAGCACGGTGCGGGCTTCGCTCCAGGTCGCACCGCCGTCATCGGTCCGCGTGAAGGAGATCCCGGTCGACAGCGGCCCGAAGGCCGTCGACTCGCGCGTCCACACCAGGTAGGCGCGGCCCGCCTTCTTCGGGTCTGCCGTCACCGCCGGCTTGTCGTTCAGAACGACTGGGTCGTCGGTGATGACACGCGGCCGCGACCACTGCCGGCCGAGGTCCTGAGAGGTGCTGACCTGAAGGCGGGACCGCACAGGAGCCGGCACGGTCGCGTCGGGGAGGTCGAGCGAGAAGCCCGAGAGGTAGGCCGTGCCGTCGGCGCCGATGGACACCCAGGGATCCAAGCCCAGGTCTGCGTCGCCGCCCGAGCAGGCCGAGACGCCGGGTACGACGGTCGGGCGTGACCACGTCCGACCGCCGTCGACGGAGGTCGCGGTGACGTAGCCGTTGTAGAGGTCCTGCATCCACCCGGCGACCAGATGCGTCGGGCGACGCGGGTCAGCCGCGAGCGTCACCTCGGTCTCCGCGTCGCTGAAACCGGTCCCGAACCCGCCGTCCTCGACGTCGAAGCAGTCGGCCGCGTACGGACTCGCACCCGACACCCGCACGACATTGCTGCTGGCAGCGCCGGCCGGCTGCCCAAGAGCAGCCGGCATCAGCGAAAGAACCAGAACCGGAACAGCGAGTCGGCGCACGCTAGTGACCTTCCCACTCCCGGCCGTCGTCTCCTGCCGGACTGTCGGGAACTCGACAGCCGTCAGTGGGCTCGATCGCAGAGGCGACGACGGGGGCGGAGATGCCCTTGAGCGTCAGCGGACCGCGCGAGGTGCCGGTCACACGTCCGGTCAGGAGCTCGAGCGTCCGCGGCGACACGAGGACCTCGCCAGGTGCCGCGGCACCCTCGAGGCGCGCGGCCAGGTTCGTAGGCATGCCGATCGCCGTGTAGACGCGGTGGGTGTCAGAGCCGAAGACGCCGACCGCGCAGGACCCGGTGTTGACGCCGATGCGCACCTGCAGCTCAAGCGGGCCGACCTCGGCGCTCAGCGCCTCGACCAGACGTGGCATCTGCGACCTCATCGCGAAGGCTGCCTGGGCGGCGTTCCAGGCGTGCTCCTCGGCGGTCATCACCGTCGGGGCACCGAAGATGACGAGGATGCCGTCACCGGCGAATGTTCCGACTGTCCCCTGGTGCGCGTAGGCCACCGAGGTCATGTCACGCAGGTAGGAGTCCAGGACACGCGCCAGGACGGCCGGTGAGACCCGGTCCGCCAATGCGGTGAAGCCGACCATGTCGGCGGACAGGATCGTGACCTCCCGGCGCTCGTGGACCTCGGTACGGGTCAGATGGCCCTGCATGAGCTCCTCGACCACCGCCGGCGCCAGGAACCGGCGCACCTCGTTCAACGCCGCCATCTTCGCGTTCTGGACCGCCGCGCCGACGAGGCCGGCGACCGCGCGCACGGTGTCGAGGTCCACCTCGTTCAGCGAAGCGAAGAAACCGGAGCGCGCCCCCAACCGCCCGACTACCAGCACGCACTCACCGTCGACCACCGGAACCGCGATGAACTCGGGCACCCCGAAGCTCAAGCGAGCCGCCGCGACCCACTCGGCCACCTGCTCGTCCGAAGCGACAGCTACCCCGTCCGCCTCGAAGATCGAGTCCGGGAGCTCGACCGGTCCGGTCGGTGGCGAACTGGGCGGGAAGCCGGTCCAGGAGTAGGGCTCGTACACCGCACCGAAACGCCGCAGTGCGACCGTCCGCTGGACGTGCAGCTTCGCCTCGACGAGCGGCAGCACGGAGGCAAGCGCGGGCTCCAGGCTGGTGTGCGCACCCAGCGACTGACCCAGGCTCGCCAGCAGCGAGAACCCGCGCCGCCGTACTTCCAGCTCACCGCCGGCGGACTGCGCACGACGGGTGAGCTTCACCGTCTCGGCAGCGACCTCGTCCAGCTGCCGGCGCAGGTAACGGAGCTCTGCCTCAGCCTCGGTCAACGGCTGATCAGGCACAGCACCCCGGTCCAGTCCAGCGGTCGGGGCGTCCCGACGACGGGAGCGATCTCGATGCCCGTGTAGGCACCGAGCAGGGGGATGTCACCCAGAGCCCGTCGTACGGCGTGGCCTTCCTCCTCGGGCATCGCGGAACCCATCACGCACCGTCCGGCGCAGTCGAGGTAGAGCGCGAGCAGCGGGGTCCGGTCTCCGACCTGAGCAAGGACGCTGGCGACGCGGTCCTCGACGTAGGCGAAGTCGGTGGAGACCCGCATCAGCTGCACCAGCGAGCCTGCCTCCAGGTCCGGCTCGAACATGACCAGACCACCACTCGACTCGTCGACGGCCAGGCACAGCCGCGTCTGGTACTGCTCCTCGTCGAAGTCCGCAAAGCGATCGCCCCGGTTGACGCCGAGGATCACGTTGAACGGGTACTCCGCGCGAGGCAGCGCCCCGCCGAGCAGCTCATCGACCACCTCGAGGGCAGGACGACCGTCGATCTCCAGCACGACCGGCCCGGCCGTCTTGGTGATCGTTCGGTAGGAGCCGGCGGGTCGACAGCCGTGCAGGACGACCGTGTCCATCCGGAGACTGCCCTGGAAGCCGACCGCGACAGCGGCGTCCCGGTCGGCGACGTCATCGACGTACACGTGCGACCACGTCGGCTGACCCGAGTCGACGAGCCCGGCACCGGACACCGACCTCGGCGCACCCGCGACCTCCAGGAGCCCGGCGAGCAGAGGGGTGCCGAAGTTGAGAGCAAGCCCATCGGGATGCGTCAGCCCGCGAGCGATCGAGCTGTAGAGCAGGAGCACGTCGAGGGCCGCAAGGTCGGACGCGGCCGACAGATCCGAAGCCAGGTCTCGCCCGACGTCGTACTCGGAGCGCGCCGCCAACCCGGACGCGGAGGCGAAGACGACGCTGGCGGGGTCGAGCCCACCGAGCACGGCGACGCCCACCTGATGCCCTTCGTAGCTGACATCCGCGTTGGTGATGACGCCCATCGCGGTGCCGCCGACGATCCGCGTTGTCGGGCCCAGCGCCTCGCGCACACCAGCGACGACCTCGGCCGGGTCATGACGTCCGTGGTGGAAGCAGAACGCCAGATCCGCCGTCTGCAGCCCCGCGCTGTCGAGAGCAGCGCGTGCCGCCGCGGTGCCCGCGTCACGCGACGAAGGAAGGTCGACGTACGCCGAACCCGCCCGCGGCAACACCTGATCGCTCACCTGGACCTACCCCCGGATGGTCTGCTGCGCAACGCACCGACGGTAGCCCAGCCGAGACACAGCGGCCATGGAGGCGAGGTCCGTGTCCGCAGAACGGCACGACCCCTGTCAAGTACCGGGTTTGATGGAGGGTCTGAACTCACGCGAAGCGGGTTGCTTCGGTGAGGCTGGACTTGCGGTGCAGGGTCTCGTACTCGACCGGTGGGAGCAGCCCAATCTCGCCGTGAAGGCGTCGATGGTTGAACCAGTCGATGTATTCGGCAACGGCGATCTCGAGGTCGTCGATGTTCTTCCAGGGCCCGCGGTTGCGGACGAGCTCGGCCTTGAACAGGCTGTTGAAGGCTTCGGCCATGGCGTTGTCATAGCTGTCGCCGGTGCTTCCGACTGACGCGACGAGCCCGGCCTCGGCGAGTCGCTCGGTGTAGCGAATCGCGAGGTACTGCACGCCCTTGTCGCTGTGATGGACCAGCGCGCTGGTGTCATGGTTCTCACGCTGCCGGGTCCACAGGCCCATGTTCAGGGCATCGAGGGCCAGGTCGGTGCGTAGCGAGGTCGACAGCTGCCATCCGATGACGCGGCGGCTGAAGACGTCGAGGATGAACGCGGCGTAGACCCAGCCGGCGAAGGTCCGGCAGTAGGTGATGTCGGCGACCCACAGCTGATCGGGGCCCTCGGCAGTGAACTGGCGGTCCACCAGGTCGGGGCGGGTGTCCGGGCCGCTGCCCGGGATCGTCGTGCGAGGGCCCTTCGCGCGCGAGATCCCCCGTAGGCCGAGCTCGGCCATCAACCTTTGGGCCGTGCAGCGCGCGACTGGCCGGCTGTCGGCCAGCACCGGCTCCCGCGCGAGCGCGGCGTGCATCTTGCGGATCCCGTACACGCCGTAGTTCTCCTCGTGGACCCTCGCGATCACGGGCTTGAGCTCCTCGTCGCGGATCGCGCGTGCCGACGGCATGCGCTTCTTCGCTGCGTAGTAGGTGCTCGGGGCGATCTTGAGCTCCGCGCTAGTCAACGCGGCACAGATCGGCTCGACCCCCTGCTCCTGCTTGTGCTGATCGATGTAGTCCACGATCAGCGAGACGGGCGGTCGAGCTCCGCCGCGAAAAAAGCCGACGCCGAACGCAAGATCGCGTTCGCCCGACGCAGCTCCTTGACCTCCCGCTCGAGCTTGTCGAGCTTGTCCGCGTCCGAGGTCGTCGTCCCCGGCCGCTGCCCCTCGTTGATCTCGGCCTGCGTGACCCAGCCACGCAGCGTCTCCGGGTTCACCAACAGCTGCTCACCGATCCGCGCACACGCCCCCGGCCGCGAGGCCGGATCCTTGCGCGCGTCCAGCGTCAGCCGGATCGCTCTCTCCCGAAGCTCATCCGGGTACTTCCGTGGTGCCGCCATCCGTCATCCTCCGTGGCTTGATGGTCTCCATCAAACCCGGCACGAGACAGGCCCCCGGGTGGCGGTGAAGTCCCACCACGCCACGACCTGGTCGGTCGCCGAGCGCGCCCCCCGGTAGTCGAACTCCTGGTGGCTGGCGCGCAGGCCGCTGTCGATGACCGCGACCACGGGAGTGGCAACCGCCCCCGTGGCGCGGGCTGCGGCTGCGTCGGGCACCCAGCAGGTGGCCAAGGCGACAGCGAGTAACAGCCCGACGGGACGACGTGTCATGCGAGGAAGAGCCCGTAGCCTCTCGGCGGGTTCGCGCGCGTCAGCCGGCGACGGGCAGGCAACCCGGGCCGAGCAGCGCCTTGAGGTCCGCGAACAGCGCCGGCGTGGCGGTGACCCGCAGCCGGTCGTCGAGGCGGACGACTGTGGTCTTGCCGGCGTTGACCAGCTGCAGGTGCACCTCGGTCGTGCCGGGGTGCGAGGCGAGGACGTCCTTGAACCGCTCGACCACCGGCGGGGTACAGCGCTGCGTCGGCAGGGACACGACGACGGGACCACGCGGGCCGGTCGAGAGGTCCGGGACGATGACCTCGTTGGCGATGATCTTCGGGACGTCGTCGCGCTTGTCGACCCGGCCGCGCACGAGCACGACGGCGTCCTCGACGAGCTGGACCGCGGCGGCCTGGTAGCTCTGCGGGAAGAACATGCACTCCACCGCGCCCTCGAGGTCCTCGAGCACGACGAGCGCCCAGGCGTCGCCCTTCTTGGTCATCTTGCGGGTGACCGAGGACAGGATGCCGCCGAGCACGACGGTCGAGCCGTCGTCGCGGTCCTGCAGCGCCGACACCGGGCAGTCGACCGCGGCGGCGATGACGTGCTCGACGCCGAACAGCGGGTGGTCCGAGACGTAGAGGCCGAGCATCTCGCGCTCGTAGGCGAGCAGCAGGGTCTTGTCCCACTCCCCCATCGGGATCGCGACCTCGAAAACCGAGCCGGGCCCGCTGCCGTCGTCGGGCTCGCCCATCGAGCCGAACAGGTCGTACTGCCCGATCGCCTCCGCGCGCTTGGTCTCCATGACCGCGTCGATGGACTCGGCGTGCACGTGGACCAGGCCCTTGCGGGTGTGGCCGAGGGAGTCGAAGGCGCCGGCCTTGATGAGCGACTCGACGGTCTTCTTGTTGCAGGCGACCGCCTCGACCTTGCGCAGGAAGTCGCTGAAGTCGCTGAAGCGGCCCTTGGAGGTCCGGGTCGCGACGATCGAGGCGACGACGTTGGTCCCGACGTTGCGGATCGCCGACAGCCCGAAGCGGATGTCGGTGCCGCGCGGCGTGAAGTCGGAGTCGGAGTCGTTGACGTCGGGCGGCAGGACCTTGATGCCCATCCGCCGGCATTCGGCGAGGTAGAGGGCGCTCTTGTCCTTGTCGTCCTTGACCGAGGTGAGCAGCGCCGCCATGTACTCGGCGGGGAAGTTGGCCTTGAGGTAGGCGGTCCAGAAGCTGACCAGCCCGTAGCCGGCGGTGTGGGCGCGGTTGAAGGCGTAGTCGGAGAAGGGGACGAGGATGTCCCAGAGCGTCTTGATCGCACCCTCGGAGTAGCCGTTGGCGACCATGCCGTCGCGGAACGGGACGTACTCCTTGTCGAGGATCTCCTTCTTCTTCTTGCCCATCGCGCGACGCAGCAGGTCGGCGGCGCCGAGGGTGTAGCCGGCGAGCTTCTGCGCGATCGCCATGACCTGCTCCTGGTAGACGATCAACCCGTAGGTGTCGCCCAGGATCTCCTCGAGGGGCTCGGCGAGCTCGGGGTGGATCGGCACCACCGGCTTGCGCCCGGTCTTGCGGTCGGCGTAGTCGTTGTGCGCGTTGGCGCCCATCGGCCCCGGCCGGTAGAGCGCGAGCACCGCGGAGATCGTCTCGAACGAGTCCGGCTGCATCGAGCGCAGCAGCGAGCGCATCGGCCCGCCGTCGAGCTGGAAGACCCCGAGGGTGTCGCCCCGCGACAGCAGCTCGTAGGTGAGCTTGTCCGGGACCATCTCGTCGAGGGTTTCGAGCACCACCGTCTCACCGCGGTTGTCGGTGATGTGACGCAGGCAGTCGTCGAGGACGGTGAGGTTGCGCAGGCCGAGGAAGTCCATCTTCAGCAGGCCGAGCGTCTCGCAGGCGCCCATGTCGAACTGCGTGATGATCGCGCCGTCGGCCTCGCGGCGCTGGATCGGGATGACGTCGAGCAGCGGCTCGCGGCACAGGATGACGCCGGCGGCGTGGACGCCCCACTGCCGCTTCAGGCCCTCGAGGCCCAGGGCGGTGTCGACGACGGCCTTGGCATCGGGGTCGGCTTCGTAGAGGGCGCGGAACTCACCGGCTTCGGCGTACCTCTTGTGGCTCGGGTCGAAGATGCCGGCGAGCGGGATGTCCTTGCCCATGACCGCGGGCGGCATCGCCTTGGTGATCTTGTCGCCGACGCCGAAGGGGTAGCCGAGGACGCGCGCGCTGTCCTTGACGGCCTGCTTGGCCTTGATGGTGCCGTAGGTGATGATCTGCGAGACCCGCTCCTCGCCGTACTTCTCCGTGGCGTAGCGGATCATGTCGCCGCGCCGGCGCTCGTCGAAGTCGAGGTCGATGTCGGGCATCGAGATGCGCTCGGGGTTGAGGAACCGCTCGAAGAGCAGCTTGTGCTTGATCGGGTCGAGGTCGGTGATGGCCATCGCGTAGGCGACCAGTGACCCCGCGGCGGAGCCACGACCGGGACCGACGCGGATGCCGTTGTCCTTGGCGTAGCGGCACAGGTCGGCGGTCACCAGGAAGTAGCCGGGGAAGCCCATCTGGCAGATGACGTCGACCTCGTAGTCGGCCTGCACCCGGTGGGCCTCGGGGACCTCGCCGTCGAAGCGGCGGGCCAGGCCGCGGTGGACCTCCTCGCGCAGGAACGACTGCTCGGTGTGGCCCTCGGGGACGTCGACGCGCGGCATGAGGTCGGCGCCCTCGTTGAACTCGACCTCGCAGCGCTCGGCGATGAGCAGCGTGTTGTCGCAGGCCTCGGGGAACTCGCTCCACAGCTCGCGCATCTCGCGCGCGCTCTTGAGGTAGAAGTCCTGCGCGTCGAACTTGAAGCGCCCCGGGTCGGCCATCGTCTTGCCGGACTGGACGCACAGCAGCACCTCGTGGGCCTTGGCGTCCTCGGGGTGGGTGTAGTGCAGGTCGTTGGTGGCGAGGAACGGGATCCCCATCTCCTTCGCCAGCCGGATGAGGTCCTTCTGCGCGCGGCGCTCGATGTCGATGCCGTGGTCCATCAGCTCGCAGTAGAAGTTCTCCGCGCCGAAGATGTCGCGGAACTCCCCCGCGCTCGCCTTGGCCTTCTCGTACTGCCCCATCCGCAGGTAAGTCTGGATCTCACCCGACGGGCAGCCGGTCGTGCCGATGATGTCCTTGGCGTGCTCGGAGAGCAGCGCCTTGTCCATCCGCGGCTTGTAGTAGTAGCCCTCGAGGCTCGCCAGGCTCGACATGCGAAACAGCGCGTGCATGCCCGCGGTGCTGGTCGCGAGCATGGTCATGTGCGTGTAGGCGCCACCGCCCGACACGTCGTCCTCGCCACCCGCGCCCCACTTCACGCGGGTCTTGTCGAACCGGCTGCCCGGCGCGAGGTAGGACTCCTGGCCGATGATCGGCTTGATGCCGTGGGCCTTGGCCTTCTTGTAGAAGTCGAAGGCACCGAACACGTTGCCGTGGTCGGTCATCGCGATCGCCGGCATCTCCAGCTCGACGGCCTTCTTGAACAGGTCGTCGAGGCGCGCCGCGCCGTCGAGCATGGAGTACTCGGTGTGCACGTGCAGGTGCACGAACGAGTCGGCCACGGTGGTGTCGCTCCTACGGGTACGCCAGAAGAGCAGCGTCGGTCCGAGGGGAAGGCGGGCCGTGCTGTGCGGGGTCCCCAGTGTTCCACGCCGGTCCGACGGTTCGGCGGAGACTCGCAGGACGTACGACGGGAAGCCGGGTGCGCGCGCGCCTCCCGCAAGCGTGACCGCCCGTCAGGGCAGGCGCACTCACCTGAGGACGAGGTCGACGACGTCCGGGCCGGTGGCGACGACGGCGAAGCCGTGCGTGCCCAGCACCCTGAGGGACGCGAGGTTGTGGGCGACGACGTGCGCGTGCAGCGGCCGCACCGGGTCGAGCCGGAGGAGGGCGCCGACGGCCGCAGTCGCGATGCCGCGGCCCCAGTGGGGCTGTCCGATCCAGTAGCCGAGCTCGCGGCCGTCCTCGCCGACCCACGACCCGATGTTGCCCACGACCTCGCCGTCGACGACCACCGCGCGGACCAGGCACGTCGGGTCGGCCCGGATGCGGGCCCAGTGGGCGTCGAAGGCGGCCTGGTCGCGCGAGGGGAAGTCGGCCATCGCCGCGGCGACCGGGTCGGCCTGGTGCGCGAACAGCGCCGGCAGGTCGCCGTCCCTCACCTCCCGCAGCAGCACCACGCCGACAGGATGCAGCACCGGACGGCGCTGCCGTGGCAGGGTTCGCGAGTGACGACGTGGCAGCGGGTGGCACTGTGTGCCACGGCCGTGTCACTGACCCACCACATCGGGGCCGTCGACCTCGGCGCGGTCGGTGACGTGACGGTCGCGACGCTGGTCGACCTGGCCACACCGTGGCTCGTCCTCGGCACCGCACTGGCCGCACTGCTCGCCGTGCGCCCCGACCGCACCGGCTGGGTGCTTGCCGGCGTGGGCGCGCTCGCCTACACCCACGGCCACGGCATCCACCTCGCCGCCAACTCCGTCTCCGACGAGACCGAGGCCGCCGGCCGCACCCCGTCCGACGTCACCCACCTGTGGGACGAGGTCGTGGGCCACTACGTCTGGTACGCCGGGCTCGCCCTCGTGCTGCTCGCGCTCGCGCGGGCTCTCGTCGCTGAGCCGCGCCCCCGCGGGCTGGTCCCGGTCGCGCTCGCCGTGGCAGTGGGGACGACCTGGGCCACCAACGGCCTCGAGGGCGGCACGGCGGTCGGCTCGCTGGCGGTCGCGCTCGCGTTCGTCGGGTGGGGCGCGCGCACCCGGCGTACAGCGGGGTCGCTGCTGCTCTGGGCCTTCGTCCCCGCCGTGACCGTGCTCGCCGGGTGGGGCGTCACCCACGCGGGCTTCCCCCAGCCGAGCAGCCTGTGAGCGCGCTGCCCCCGAAGTCGCCGCGCGAGGGCGTCGTGACCGCGGTCGTCGTGGGCGTGCTCGTCTTCGTGCTGTGCGACTACGCCCTCGGCGCGTCGGCGGGCCAGTCGGCGCTGGTGGTGCTGACCTTCACGGTCTTCATGACGCTGCTCGACATCGTGCGGGGGCGCTACCAGCGACCGTCAGAGTGACTTCTGCATCGTGAGGTGCTCGATGCCGGCCTCGAGGTAGACCTCGCCGACAGGGGTGTAGCCGGCCCGGTCGTAGAAGCGGCGGGCCGTGGTCTGGGCATGGAGCTCGACGACCTCGACCCCGCGCTCGCGGGCCTGCTGCTCGAGCAGCCCGAGCACGAGCGCCCCGATGCCCTCGCCCCGCTCGGACTCATCGACCGCCATCCGGCCGACGGTCGAGACCGGCCCGGGGGTGAGGACGTTGTCGACGCTGACGGTGCCGGGGACGAGCCGACCCGTCGCCACGACCCGGTCGCCGCGCAGCGCGACAGCGTGGTCGCAGAGCGGGTCGATGTCGTCGCGCTCGAGCTCCTCGGGGACGCCCTGGCCGACGACGAAGACCTCGTGGCGCAGCGCGAAGACGGCGGGCATGTCGTCGGTCGTGGCGAGCCGTACCTCGAGCTCGTCGCTCACGAGCCGCCCGTCGCGGCGTAGTCCTGCGCGAAGGGTCGCGGCCGCGCGGGGATGCTGCCCTTGTCCTCGGGCAGGAAGTACTGCTCGACGTCGACGTCCTTGGCCGTGGCCCCCGCGACGGCGACGTCGACCGTGCGGACCCCCGGCACCGACACGAGCTCCGACAGCTGGCGCGCGGTCGCCTCGACGAGCACCGCGAAGACGCACTCGCAGCTGGTGCGGTAGGCCGCGGCCTCCTTGCCCTCGACCGCGGCCTGGCGGACGAACTCGGCCTTGAAGGCAACCTCGGTCGGGACGGTGCTGGTGATCGACCGCGCCTGGCTGAGGTTGGCCTCCTGGTCGAGGGCCTTGCGCTCTGCGGTCGCGGCGAAGACCCGCAGCGTGTCGGGGACGATCTGGTCGACCTCGATCTCGAGGACCTCCGAGGTCATCCCCGCGGCCTTGGCGCGGCTGAAGACGCGCTCGGTCGCGACCTCCTCGACCAGCGTCGCGATGTCCTCGACCTTGGCGTAGGCGACGAAGCTGACGAGCGCGGTGTAGCGCTTGTCGGGGTCAGCGCGATTGAGGTCGACGACCCGGGCCTTCGTCGCGTCGATGTAGGAGGCCACGGTGTCGCCCACCTCGGGACCGACGGTGACGACCTCCCCCGCCCCGATCGCCGAGCCGGGACCGCCCGGCGCCTCGCCGGACGGACCGGAGCGGGCGAGCGCGACCCCGGCACCACCGAGGAACAGCGCGGCGACGACGAGCAGGCCCAGCTGCGGGACCTCGCGCAGCAGCGCAAGGGGGCCGCGCGCGGCGTAGCGGTCGTCGAGCCGCTGGAGCAGGCCACCCCGCGGGTTGCGCAGCACGCCCACGAGACCGGAGCGCAGCCCCACGACCCGGCCACGGACCCCGGCAGCGCCGCCGCCCACGCCGTCGACCAGCGCGCGCAGACGTGCGGCGAGGAGGGGGACGATCCGGTCGTCGAGCTCGGAGAGCCTGCTCACGAGGCGCCTGCCACCCGGTCGAGAGCCCGCTGGAGGTCCTCGGCGTAGGCGCTCTCGAACTCCACCCAACGACCGTCGTCGGGGTGGGCGAAGCCGAGCCGGACGGCGTGCAGCCACTGCCGCTCGAGCCCGAGCCGCTTGGACAGCGTCGGGTCGGCGCCGTAGGTGATGTCTCCGACGCAGGGGTGCTTGAGCGCGGCCATGTGCACCCGGATCTGGTGGGTGCGGCCGGTCTCGAGGTGGATGTCGAGCAGGCTCGCGTGGCGGAAGGCCTCGATCGTCTCGTAGTGCGTGACGCTCGGGCGGCCGCCAGCGACGACGGCGAAGCGGTAGGCGCTGGTCGGGTGGCGGTCGATGGGGGCGTCGACGGTGCCGGTGTGCGGGTCGGGGTGGCCCTGGACCAGCGCGTGGTAGCGCTTGTCGACGGTGCGCTCGCGGAAGGCGTCCTTGAGCACGGTGTAGGCGCGCTCGCTCTTGGCGACGACCATGACCCCGCTGGTGCCGACGTCGAGGCGGTGCACGACGCCCTGGCGCTCCTCGGCCCCGCTGGTGCTGACCCGGTGGCCGGCGGCGGCCAGCCCGCCGATGACGGTCGGGCCCTCCCAGCCGGGGCTCGGGTGCGCAGCGACACCGATCGGCTTGTCGACGACGATGACGTCGTCGTCCTCGTGGATGACGCGCAGGCCGGGGACGACCTCCGGGGGTGCGGACGGCGTGACGTCAGGGCTCGGCAGGTCGACCTCGAGGCTCGCGCCGGCGAGGACCCGGTCGCTCTTGATCGTCGCCTTGCCGTCGAGGGTGGCTCCACCCGCGCTGACGATGTCGGCCGCGGCGGTGCGCGACAGGCCGAACAGCCGGCTGATCGCGGCGTCGAGGCGCAGCCCGTCGAGCCCCTCGGGGACGGGCAGGGTGCGGCGCTGGGTCACCCCACCATCATGCCGTCTCGTGCTCGCGGGTCCCGTCGATGTCGCGACCTCGCGCCGACAGCAGCACCGCGAGGGCGCCCCCGACGACGATGCAGCTGTCCGCGACGTTGAAGCTCGGCCACCAGCCGAGGTCGAGGAAGTCGACGACGGCGCCGCGCGCAAAACCCGGGTCGCGCAGCAGGCGGTCGGTGAGGTTGCCGAGTGCGCCGGCGAGGAGCAGCCCGAGGCTGAGCGCCCAGCCGACCGAGCGCAGCCGGGTCGCGGTGCGGGCGATCACGACGACCACCGCGACCGCAACGAGGGTGAAGACCACGGTGTAGCCCTCCGCGAAGGAGAACGCCGCGCCCGGGTTGCGGCTCACCCGCAGCGTCAACGGCCCGAGGTCGATCGTGCGACGGCCCTCGAGCTCGGCCACGACCGCGACCTTGGTGGCGACGTCGAGGACGTAGCCGACGAGGGCGACCACGGCGAGCAGGCCCGCGCGACGGGCCGGGAGGACGGACTGCGCGGGCTCGTCGGGCTGGTCGGGCTGGTCGGTCAGCGCCGTTCCTCGCGCTGCTTGCAGCTCACGCACAGCGTCGCCCGCGGGAACGCCTGCAGCCGCATCTTCGGGATCGGGTTGCCGCAGTTCTCGCAGCGCCCGTAGGTCCCGTCGTCGAGCCGGGACAGCGCCCGCTCGACCTGCTGCAGCAGGTCGCGGCTGTTGTTGGCCAGCGACATCTCGTGCTCGCGCTCGAAGGTCTTGGTGCCCGCGTCGGCCTCGTCACCGGTGCCCTCGGACCCGGCGTCGCGCTTGAGGCTCTGCGTCATCTGCTCGGCGTCGTCGATCTCCCCGCGCAGGTCGAGTGCCTGCGCCTCGAGCTCCTTGCGCACCGCGTTGAGCTCGGACTTGCTCCACGCGTCGGCACCGGTCAGCGGCCCGGACGGGATCGGGACGGCCTTCTTCGCGGGCGCCTTGGCAGGAGCGGCCTTCACGGGAGCAGGAGCAGGGGGTACGACGGGAGCCGCCGCCTTCGCGGGCGCCTTGGCGGGCGCCTTGGCGGGCGCCACCTTGACCGGAGCAGCCTTCACCGGAGCCGCCTTTGCGGGCGCGGCCTTCTTCGCCGGAGCGGCCTTCGCGGGCGCGGCCTTCGCGGGCGCGGCCTTCTTCGCCGGAGCCGCCTTCGCAGGCGCGGCCTTCTTCGCCGGAGCAGCCTTGGTGGCGGGCGCGGGGGGTGCGGGCGCCTTCGCGGCCTTCTTCACAGGTGTGGACGCTGCCTTCGTGATCGTCGCCGGCGTGGACGGTCGAGCCTTGATCGTCGCAGGCTTGGACGGCGCCGGCGTGGCGGGCGCGGACGAGCTCGTGACGACCTTGGCCGGACCTACGGGTTTCGCTGGAGCCTTCGCGGCAGGCCTCGCCACGGCCTTCGGTGCCGGCGTCCCCGCGGAACGCGACGCGGGCGCGGCGGGCTTCGACACAGGTGCGGACGACGAGGCAGGCGTAGGGGCAGCAGCGAGGGACGCGTCGTCCTTCTTGCCGCGGCCGAACAACCTGCGCACTCCGCCGCCACGGGCCTTGTCCGCAGCCATCGGGCCCCCTCGCGTGTCCGGATCGTCGGTTTCGGCATGATCACGAGCGTTGGCGAGGATACGGGTCGCGCAGGCCCGCGTCGAAGCACCACGCCGTGCGCCGACGCGCGGGATCCACACGGCACGAGGGGCCAGCGCGCCTCCGTCGTACGTCTGGGTCCCTTCGAGGCAGGTGAGGTCTTACCGAAGGGGAACCCCGTGGCACCCCCGTGGCACGTCCTGGCACGCGGGTGGCACTCCCGAGGCAACGTCGTTGTCTGCGCGTGGCAGACCCGACTAGGCTCGCCCCGACGCAGTGATGGGGACGAGTAGCGGCGCACGCAGCGCAGAGCGATCCGGGGACGGTGTGAGCCCGGGGGCGTGCGCGTCGTGAAGATCACCCCCTGAGCGTCACCCGCAGGACCCAGAGCGGGGGTGCCCAGCACCCCAAGGAGGGTGGTACCGCGGGAGCGCGAGCTCTCGTCCCTCTGTCGAGCACCACCGACGGAGGAGCCACCGTGAAGCAGCTGCCCGCGCAGGTCGACCTGCCCGCCCTCGAGCACCGGGTGCTCGCGCGCTGGGAGCGCGACCGCGTCTTCGAGCGCACCCTCGAGCAGACCGCCGACGGCGAGCCGTGGGTGTTCTACGAGGGCCCGCCGACCGCCAACGGCAAGCCCGGCACGCACCACGTCGAGGCGCGCGTCTTCAAGGACCTCTTCCCGCGCTTCAAGACGATGCAGGGTCGCTCGGTGCCGCGCCGCGCCGGCTGGGACTGCCACGGGCTGCCCGTCGAGCTCGCCGTGGAGAAGGAGCTCGGCTTCTCCGGCAAGGGCGACATCGAGGGCTACGGCATCGCGGCCTTCAACGCGAAGTGCCGCGAGTCGGTGCTGCGCCACGTCGGCGAGTTCGAGGAGCTCACCCGACGGATGGGCTACTGGGTCGACATGGCCAGCGCCTACCGCACGATGGACCCGGCCTACGTCGAGTCGGTGTGGTGGTCGCTGAAGAAGGTCTACGACGACGGGTTGCTCGTCGAGGACCACCGCGTCACGCCCTACTGCCCGCGCTGCGGCACCGGCCTGTCCGACCACGAGGTGGCCCAGGGCTACCAGGACGTGGTCGACCCGTCGGTCTACGTGCGCTTCCCGGTGACGAGCGGGCCGCTCGCGGCCCAGGGTGCGGCGCTGCTGGTCTGGACGACGACGCCGTGGACGCTGGTGTCCAACACCGCCGTCGCGGTGCACCCGGGCGTCACCTACGTCAGCGCGCGCACCGGCGACGAGGTCCTGGTCGTGGCGGAGCCGTTGCTGCACGTGCTCGGTGACGACGTCGAGGTGCTCGAGCGCTTCCCCGGCACCGCGCTGGAGCGCACGACCTACTCCCGCCCCTTCGACTGGGTCGACATCCCCGACGCGCACTTCGTCGGCCTCGCCGACTACGTCACGACCGAGTCCGGCACGGGCCTGGTCCACCAGTCCCCCGCCTTCGGCGCGGAGGACCTCCAGGTCGCGAAGGCCTACGGCCTGCCGGTCGTCAACCCGGTCCGCCTCGACGGCACCTTCGAGGAGTCGGTGCCCCTGGTGGGCGGGGTGTTCTTCAAGGCCGCCGACGCCCGCCTGGTCCAGGACCTGCGCGAGCGCGGGCTGCTCTACCTCGACAAGCCCTACGAGCACGCCTACCCGCACTGCTGGCGCTGCGACACCGCGCTCATCTACTACGCGCTGCCGTCCTGGTACGTCCGCACGACCGCGAAGAAGGACCGGCTGCTCGAGGAGAACGCCAAGACCGACTGGCACCCCGCGACGATCCGGACCGGCCGCTACGGCGACTGGCTCGAGAACAACATCGACTGGGCGCTGTCGCGCAACCGCTACTGGGGCACGCCGCTTCCGGTCTGGCGCTGCACCGCCGACGCGGCGCACCTCACCGTTGTCGGGTCGCTCGCCGAGCTGGGCGCGCTCGCGGGACAGGACCTGTCGGCGCTCGATCCGCACCGCCCCTTCGTCGACGACGTGGTCGTGCCGTGCACGACCTGCAGGGCCGAGGCCCGACGAGTCCCCGAGGTCATCGACTGCTGGTACGACGCGGGCTCGATGCCGTTCGCCCAGGTCGGGTACCCCCACAGCGGCGTCGAGCCGGCGTACCCGGCGCAGTTCATCGCCGAGGCCATCGACCAGACCCGCGGCTGGTTCTACACGCTGATGGCGATCGGGACGCTGGTCTTCGACCGGAGCTCCTACGAGACCGTGCTGTGCCTCGGGCACATCCTCGACGCCGACGGCCGCAAGATGAGCAAGCACCTCGGCAACGTGCTCGACCCCTTCGAGCTGATGGAGCGCCACGGCGCCGACGCCCTGCGCTGGTACATGCTCTGCGGCGGCAGCCCGTGGGCTGCCCGCCGGATCGGTCACGAGCAGGTCGAGGAGGTCGTGCGCAAGGTCCTGCTGACGTACTGGAACACCGCGGCCTTCCACACGCTGTACGCCGGGGCGAACGCGTGGGAGCCCGGCTCCGTCGCCCCTGCCGTCTCCGAGCGGCCGCTCACGGACCGCTGGGCGCTGGCGCAGGTGCACGCAGCCGCGCTGGAGGTGACGGCCGCCCTGGAGGACTTCGACTCGCTGCGGGCCGGCCGGCGGATCGCGACCGTCGTCGACGACCTGTCCAACTGGTACGTCCGGACCTCGCGCCGCCGCTTCTGGGACGGCGACCCGTCGGCGCTCGCGACGCTGCACGAGTGCCTGCACGTCGTGACGCTGCTGCTCGCGCCGTTCACGCCGTTCCTTGCCGACGAGGTCTGGGACGGGCTGTTCACGGGCCCGGGGTCGGAGCTGCCGGACTCGGTGCACCTGGCGCGCTGGCCCGTCGTCGACGGCTCGCTCGTCGACGCCGAGCTGCTCGAGCAGGTCGCGCTGGTCCGCCGGCTCGTCGACCTCGGGCGGACCGCCCGCGCCGAGTCGAAGGTGAAGACCCGCCAGCCACTCGGCCGGGCGCTGGTGTCCGCGACCGGCTGGGAGCGGCTGCCCGCGGAGCTGCAGGCCGTCGTCGCCGCCGAGCTCAACGTCGTCACCCTCGAGGGCCTGTCGGGTGACCTCGTCGACGTCACGGCCAAGGCCAACTTCCGGGCACTGGGCGCGCGCTTCGGCAAGGGCGTGCAGGCCGTCGCGGCCGCCGTCGCGGCCGCGGACGCCGCTGCGCTCGCGACCGCCCTGCGGGCCGGCACCGCGTCCGTCGTCGTCGACGGCGAGACCGTTGCCCTCTCGCCGGACGAGGTCGTCGTCACCGAGACGCCGCGCGAGGGCTGGGCGGTGGCCTCAGGGCAGGGTGAGACGGTGGCGCTCGACCTGGAGATCACCCCCGAGCTGCGCCGGCAGGGGCTGGTGCGCGACGTCGTGCGACTCGTGCAGGAGGCCCGCAAGAGCACGGGCCTCGACGTGAGCGACCGCATCGAGCTGTGGTGGTCGGCGCAGGGAGAGCTGGCGGAGGCGGTCACCGAGGGTGCCGCCCGGCTCGGCGAGGAGGTCCTCGCGGTGTCGGTGACGGCAGGTAGTCCCGCCGCCGCGCTCAAGCCGCACGAGGACCCCGACCTCGGCCTCGTCTTCTGGCTGCGGCAGGCGGGCGCGTGACTGCGCCGAACGGCTGAGCGCTCGGCGCAGTCGGACCAACATCACCCGGATGGCCCCGTCAGAACAGGCTCTGCCGGATCCGATGCCTCATGCGACTGATCCGCTCGGAGCAGCGTCGAACCACCCAGGAGGACCCGGTGACCGTGCACACCGTCGAGCTCGACCCCCGCCCGGTGCACCGGAGCTTCCGCCTGACCCGTCCCGGCGCGCCGACGGCGCTGTCGAGCCAGGTCCGCCCGGCGATGGTCCTGCCTGAGCGCGAGGGCCGGGCGCTGCTCACTGCGGCCGGCCGCGAGGACGTCGGCGGCAGCGGCTGCTACTCGGCCGGCCCCGCGGGCATCCAGGTGTGGAGCGGCCCCTGGGACGGCGTCGGCGGCAGCAAGGGCTCCGCGGTGCACCTGGGCTCAGTCGACTGGAGCTACGACACCCCCGTCCGGCACTACATCACCATCTACCGCGTGCTCGTCACCGCGTCAGGCGTCGAGGCCGGCGAGACGACCAACTCGGTCCTCGCCCGGGTCCTCAACCTCGCGGGGCTCTCGCTGGAGGGCGACCGCGTGACGCTGCCGGTCCCGCCTCCGCGCGACCCCTTCCGCTCGGTCGACCTCGTGGCCCGTTCGGAGCAGGAGCGCGAGCTGCTCCGCTAGTCCTTCCCCGTACGGCCCGACCGGCCGCCGACCCACTCCCCCCGGGCCGGCGGCCGGTCCCGTGTCCGGCCGGGTCGGGTGTCCGGCCGGGTCGGGTGTCCGGCCGGGTCGGGTGTCCGGCCGGGTCGGGCGTCCGGGCCGGGTCGGGCGTCCGGGCCGGGTCGGGTGTCCGGGCCGGGTCGCGGCGTAGGAGGCGATCCGACGGACTTCCAGTCCCTACGTGCCGCGCGGACGCCCACGCGTCACGGGTCCGCGCTGGCCCGGGACTGGAAGCACAACGGATCGCGCGGCCGCGACCACCGCGCCCGCCCCCTCACGCCACGAGGCCGGCTCCCGCTCTGCGGGGGCCGGCCTCGTGGCGGTGCGGGAAGGTCAGGGCTTGCAGACCCCGCAGGCGTCGTAGCCCTGTCGGGTGGCCTGAGCCTTGGTGAGCTCCTGCGCGCCGTCGACGCCGCGGACGTAGCGGCACTCGGCGGTGTGGAACTTGCCGCGGTCCGGGATGACCACGACGGTCCCGGGCTTCGTGGCCGGCGCGGCGGCCTTGGCAGCCTTCGCAGGAGCGGCCTTCTTCGCAGGCGCGGCCTTGGCAGCGGCGGCCTTCGTGGGGGCAGCCTTCGTGGGGGCAGCCTTGATGGCGGACGCAGCCTTCGCGGGAGCAGCCTTCGCGGGAGCGGCCTTCTTCGCAGGGGCAGCGGTCTTGGCCGGCGCCTTCTTCACCGCAGCCGTCCCGCGACGCGGCGTGGGCGCGGCGACGACGGCGTCCTCCCGCTCGAGGGCATCGGCCTTCTCGACGGGCGCGGGCTCGTCGACGAGCTCGCCGTCCTCGTCGGTGTCGAGGACGGTGTCCGCAGACGTCGCGGTGACGAGCTGCGCGTCAGGCTTGCAGACACCGCAGGGCGTGAAGCCCTCGGCGCGAGCCTCGCGGACCTCGACCTCCTCGGCGTCTTTGCCGGCCAGGTAGCGGCAACCCGCGACGTGGTAGCGCGGGCGGTCGGCGACGACGAGCACCGTGCCGGACAGGGCCCCGGTGTCGGTGTCGGTTTCAGACGCCGCAGGCGTCTCGCGCGAGGTCGGGATGGTCGTGACGGATGGCTCCGCCGCCGACGCGTCGGCGAGCGCGACGGTCGGCGAGGTCGCGTCCGCGGCCTCGCTGACCTCGCCACGGCGCTGGAAGATCCCGATGATGAGGAAGACGAAGGCCGCTGCGCTCACCGCGATGGAGGCGTAGACGAAGTCGAGCTCGGGCGTGAAGAGCCCGATCACGAGCAGGACGAAGGCGACGGCGACAAGCGCACCGCTGATCACGATCACAGATGAGGTCCCTCTGGCAGGTCCAGCACGACAGGTGCTGAGGTCGTCGGCATCGTAGCGGCGGTAGGAGCGGCGGACGTCGCGACGCGCGTCACGTTCGGTCCCCGGGCTCGGGACCGTCGTCGACCTGCTCCACGATCCCGCTCGGGGGAACGACCGTGAAGGGACCCACCGGCTCGGGTCCGGTCTCCGTCGTCAGCGGCGGCACAGCGCGCAGCGGGCTCTCCGGTCGGGGCGGGACTCGGTCGGCCAGCTCCCTCGCGGCGTCGGCAAGCGCCGAGCTCCCCCCGAAGGCGGGGGTCTGCCTGACCCCGTCGCTGTCCGTGCCGCTGTCCGTCTCGCTGTCCGTCTCGCTGTCCGTAGGTAGGGTGCTGATGCTCGGCCTGGGCGCCGCCGAGAAGGGCTGGGGCGGCGCAGTCGGCGGTGCCACGGGCTGGGACGCCGGTGAGAGCGCCACGGGGGCGGGTCCGGCGGGCGCGGGCGCGGGCGGTGCCGCAGGAGCGGCGGGGGTAGCGGGGACGGGTCGCGCAACGAGAAGCGGCGCGGCAGGCGGCGCGGCAGGCGGC
>JAUYQP010000023.1 GCA_030697205.1 Mycobacteriales bacterium | reverse complement strand
CCCCCCCCCCCCCCAGCACCGCAGCTGTGTGGTTATGACCTCTCCCGGTGTCCGCTCGTGCGGTCCGGCCTGTAGGAGATGTCGTGCACCCAGCACACGCCCCATCTGTTCTGCGCGCGCCTGATGTCACGACGACGTCGGCGCCGCGGCTGCGGCGGGCGTCGTGGAGGTCCCGCGGTGTTCTGATGTGGGCCGCGGCGCTGCTCGTCAGTCTCGGCCTCGTGCCGACGGCGCAGGCCGACGGTTGCCCGGCAGCCAAGACATGCGCCGATTACGACCTGTACGACTACCGCTGGCCGACTCAGCCTGGCAAGCGTGTGGTCATCGAGTACTACATCAACCCGGGTCTTCCACTGCGTGTCACGCCTGAGGAGGTCGAAGGAGCGACTGCCGCCGCCGCGCGGACCTGGGAGCGCGCGAATGCTCGCATCTCGTTCATCTACCGGGGTCGCACGGACGCACTACCAGGCATTCAGGACGGGATGAACGTCGTCGGCTTCTCGGTTTCCGCGTTTCCGACGGCCCGCGCGAGTGCTACACCGTTCCATTCAGGCGGCCTCCTTCTCGAGGCCGACCTGACGTTAGCGGCCGACAACCTCTGGACGTGGCGTCAGTGCGAGCAGCGGGACAATTCCTGTGGTCGCTTGGTAGGTGAGCCGGTCAATGTTTTCGGTGTCGCAACCAACACGCCCGGAGTCGACCTGCAGGGCACCTTGGTGCACGAGCTCGGACACTGGCTGTCCCTCAACCACGCGGAGGAGGAGAACACCGCGCAGACCATGGCCGTTGTCGGTCCGACGGACCTGTCGCTGCAGACGTTGGCTCTCGGAGACGTCCTCGGCGTGCGGGCTGCCTATCCCTGCGGCAAGTGCGGCGGCAAGCCCGTCGTCTACGCCCCCTAACTCCTTCACCCACCCAGACCCAGCGAGGAGATCGTCGTGCGACGCGTGGCCTGGAGCGGGCTCGTCGCTGCCCTCGTGATGGCGGGGTCGCAGGCGGTCGCGGGGCCGGTGCCGCAGGTTGTGGCGTCGCCGACGGCGCTCGTCGCCGAGGACGGCGCGTGGTGCTGGTTCTCCGAGCCGCGGGCCGCGCAGGACGGTGACACGACCTTTCTCGGGTGGATCAGCTCGCGCGGCGACATCGTCATCGGCGCCGTCGACGGGAGCGGCACCACGACGACCGCGGTCGTGATGACCAACTTCGAGGTCGACGACCACGACCACCCGGCGGTGATCGTGCGGCCCGACGGTCGGGTCCAGGCCTTCTGGTCGCGCCACAACGGCGCCGAGGTCTTCACCCGCACGACGACGCGGCCGCGCGACATCAGCCACTGGGGCCCGCTCGGCACCGTGCCGCTCAAGGTGGCCGGCGACCGGGTGTCGACCTACGTCAACCCGGTGCTGCTCCCCGACGAGGGGACGATGTGGGTCTTCGGCCGCAGCGGCTACTCGAGCCCGGCCTTCACGACGACCCGCGACCTGGGTCGCACCTGGACGCCGGCGCGGCGACTCGTCCACGTGAAGGAGCAGCGGCCCTACGTCAAGTACGCCGGCAACGGTCGCGACACGATCGCGATGGGCTTCACCAACGGCCACCCCGCGGAGACGCACTCCTCGATCTACTACGCCGCCTACCGCAAGGGTGCACTGCGCGGGGCGAGCGGTCGCGGGATTGCGCCGGTCAGCCGGCTGCCGATCGCGCCCGCGCAGGGCGACCTCGTCTACGCCGCACCTGCAGGCCGCGATGCCTGGGTCCACGACGTCGCGCTCGACGCGCAGGGGCGCCCGCGCATCGTCTTCGCGACGATGCCCGAGGGCAGCTCGACCGACCACGACTACTGGTACGCCGCCTGGGACGGCCGTCGCTGGCTGAGCACCCGGATCACCTCGGCGGGCGGCAGCATCGCCGGCGCGCCGCGCGAGCCCGGCTACACCGCGGGCATCTCCTTCGACCACGACGACCCGTCCACGGTCGTGCTGGCGAGGCCCGGCATCGCGAAGCTCGAGGTCGAGCGCTGGACGACGCCTGACCTGGGACGGTCGTGGACGAGCGAAGCCGTGACGATCGGCTCGCACCAGGACAACGTGCGACCGGTCGTGCCGCGGGGCGGCAGCGGTCGGGTCGTCTGGATGACCGGTCGCTACGGCTACTTCACGTCCTTCCACACCTCGGTGGCCGCCGACCGGACGACACGCCCGCGGGCCGCGGCGCCGACCGACGTGGCGGTCACCAGCAAGGCCGAGGGCAGCGGGCTCGCGGTCAGCGCCGATCTGCGCACCGGGATCGTCGGCTACGTCGGCAAGGAGCTGACCCTGCAGAGCCGCCCCGTCGGCTGGGAGACCTGGACCAACCGGGCGACCGGCTACACCGACAACACCGGCCGGGTGTCGGCCACGGTCCCCTCGCGCGCGGGGCTGGAGTTCCGCTGGGTGTGGCCCGGCGACCACGAGGCCGCGCGCAGCGAGTCGGTCGTCCTCGGCGGCTGAGCTCTCACGCCCGCAGGCGCAGGCCCCTCGGGGTGGGGCGGAAGCCGGCGGCCTCCAGGGCCAGGCCGAGCGGTGAGGTGAGGGCCGCCTCGCCGTCGGCCTTGGTGACCGTGAGTCTGCCGAGCGCGCCGTCGCGGACCGCCAGCACGAGTGCGTCGACGGCCGGTGCGAGGCAGCCCTCGTCGTCGCGGAACGACAGCAGCGTCTTGCCGCCACGCTCGACGTAGAGCACCAGGGCGCCGTCGACGAGGACGACCAGGGCGCCGGCCTTGCGGCCCGGCTTGTGGCCGCCCTGCTTGTCGGCGTCCTGGGCGGGCCAGGCCAGCGCCCCGCCGTAGGGGTTGGCCGGGTCGGTCGCGGCGAGCACGACCGCGCGGGCCTCGTCACGGCGCTTGCGCTGCCGCTGCAGTGCGGGGTTGCCCTCCCACCCGCCGGGCACCGGCGTCGTCCAGAGCGGCTCCTCGTCGGCGGGCTTCGCGGCCGCGATCGCGCGCATCCGGTCGACCGCTCCGGGCGCGGCGAACTGCGCGGCACCCAGTCCCTCGACGAAGTAGCCGCGACGAACCCGGCCCGACTCCTCGAAGGCCTTGAGCACGGTGTAGACGGCGGAGAAGCCGCCCGGCTGGCGCTCGGCGACGACCGCTCCACGGGTGACGACGCCGTGCCGGTCGAGCAGGGCCTCGGCGAGGGCATGGGTACGACGGGTCGGGTCGGTGTCGCGGTCGGGCAGCCGGCTCCACCGCCCTGCCATGGTCGGCGGGCCGGTGCGGGTCGGCATGACGGGCCTGCCGTAACGCGAGCGCTGGCGGACCGGACCGCGCTTGGCGGAGTGGGTCGTGCGGCCGGTGCCGAGCAGGGCGCGCAGCGGACCGATCGTGTCGTTGGTGAGCGCGCCCGCCCAGACCAGGTCCCAGACCGCCTGCTGCAGGGCGGCGTCGTCGGTGGACCCGACCCGGTCGGACAGCGAGCGGAAGAACAGTGCGGTGTCGCCGTCGAGCGCCGCAAGGACCGCGTCGTGCAACGGCGTGCCGCTGACCTCGGCCAACGGGGGCAGCAGCAGGTCGGCGGTGTCGGCGAGCTGCAGGCTGACCCAGCCGTCCGAGCCGGGCAGCGAGCCCTGGCCGGCCCAGAGGACCTCGCCGGAGGCGGTGACCTCGTCGAGGAGGGCGGGGGTGTAGCCGGCGACGCGGCTCGGCAGCACCAGGGTCTCGAGGGCGGAGGCCGGGATGGCCGCCCCCTGCAGCTGCTCGATCGCTCGCAGCAGCCCGTCGATCCCTCTGCCGCTGGACCCGCCGATGCCCTGCCACTGCGGGAGGAACCGCGCGAGGGCCTCGGGCGGGACCGGCTCGACCTCCTTGCGGAGCTTGGCGAGCGACCTCCTCCGGAGCATCCGCAGGACCTCGGCGTCGCACCACTCCAGGCCGCTGCCGCCGGGGCGGAACTCGCCGTGCACGACCCGGCCGCTTGCTGCGAGCCGGGCCAGTGCCTGGTCGACGACGGCGACACCGAGTCCGAAGCGGGCGGCGACGTCGGCGGGGTGGAACGGCCCATGGGTGCGGGCGTAGCGCGACACCAGGTCGCCGACGGGGTCGCGGACCGGCTCGACGAAGGCCTCCGGGATGCCGACCGGCAGGGCGACTCCGAGGGCGTCCTGCAGCCGACCGGCGTCCTCGATCGACGCCCACCGCTCCTCACCGGCGATCCGCACTCGGATGGCGCGCCGGCTCTCCTCGAGCTCGGCGAGCCACAGGGGTTGGCCTCCTCGGCGTACGACCTCGTCGGTGGTGAGGTCGCCCAGCCTGCGCAGGAGGTCCGCGACGCCCTCGACGTCCTTCGCGCGCCGCTCCTCGGTGAGCAGCTGCACCTCGGCCTCGACCTCGGCGAGCGCGTCGGCGTCGATGAGCTCGCGCAGCTCGGCCTGGCCGAGCAGCTCGGCGAGCAGCGCGCTGTCGAGGGAGAGCGCCTGGGCGCGGCGCTCGGCGAGGGGGGCGTCGCCCTCGTACATGAAGGCGCCGATGTAGCCGAAGAGCAGCGACCGCGCGAAGGGGCTGGGCTGCTGGGTCTCGACCTCGACCAGTCGGACCCGACGGCCCTCGACGTCCTTCATGAGCTCGACCAGACCGGGTACGTCGAAGACGTCCTGCAGCACCTCGCGCATGGTCTCGAGGACGACCGGGAAGCTGCCGTACTGACTGGCGACACTCAGCAGCTGGGCGGCCCGCTGCCGCTGCTGCCACAGGGGAGTCCGTCGGGTCGGGTTGCGGCGCGGGAGCAGCAGGGCGCGGGCGGCGCACTCGCGGAAGCGGCTGGCGAACAGCGCCGACCCGCCGACCTCCGCCTGGACGGCCGGCTCGACGTCCTCGGGGGCGAAGACGGCCAGGGCACCCGACGGGGCGTCCTCGGTCTCGGGGAGTCGCAGCACGATGCCGTCGTCGGAGTGCATCGACTGGACGTCGACGCCGTAGGTCTCGCGCAGCCGGGCCGTCAGCGCCAGCGACCACGGCTGGTTGACCTGGTTGCCGAAGGGCGAGTGGATCGCGAGCCGCCAGTCGCCGAGCTCGTCGCGGAAGCGCTCGACGAGGATCGTGCGGTCGTCGGGCAGGACGCCGGTCGACTCGCGCTGCTCGGCGAGGTAGGCGAGCAGGTTGGTGGCGGCGGACTCGTCGAGGCCGCCTGCTGTCAGCCGCTCGCGGGCCTCGTCGGGGGTGAGGGCGCTGACCTCGCGCAGGAAGGCGCCGAGAGCGCGACCGAGCTCCAGCGGCCGGCCCGGGGCGTCGCCGTGCCAGTAGGGCATCCGGCCGGGCTGGCCCGGCGCGGGCGTGACGAGGACCTGGTCGTGGCTGATGTCCTCGATCCGCCAGGCGCTGCTGCCGAGCAGGAAGACGTCGCCGACGCGTGACTCGTAGACCATCTCCTCGTCGAGCTCGCCGACGCGGCTCTTCTTCTCCCCGACGAGGAAGACGCCGAACATGCCGCGGTCGGGGATCGTGCCGCCGGACGTGACCGCGAGCCGTTGCGCACCAGGCCTTCCGGCGAGGACGCCGGTGACGCGGTCCCAGGTGATGCGGGGGCGGAGCTCGGCGAAGTCGTCGCTCGGGTAGCGGCCCGACAGCATGTCCAGCGTCGCCTCGAAGGCGGATTGGGGCAGCCCCGCGAAGGGCGCGGCGCGGCGGACGAGGGCGGCGAGGTCCTCGACCTCCCACGACTCCATCGCGCACATCGCAACGACCTGCTGGGCGAGGACGTCGAGGGGGTTGCGGGGGTAGGTCGTCGACTCGATCCCGCCGTCGACCATCCGCTCCGCGACGACGGCGCACTGGACGAGGTCGCCGCGGTACTTCGGGAGCACGACACCGCGGGAGACCGCCCCGACCTGGTGCCCTGCGCGGCCGACCCGCTGCAGGCCGCTCGCGACCGACGGCGGTGACTCGACCTGCACGACGAGGTCGACGGCGCCCATGTCGATGCCGAGCTCGAGGCTGGAGGTCGCGACGACGCAGGGCAGGCGGCCTGATTTCAGCGCCTCCTCGATCTCGACGCGCTGCTCCCTGCTGACGGAGCCGTGGTGGGCGCGCGCGATGACGACCGGGCCGTCGGCCGGTGTGCCGTTGCCCCACGGGGATCCCGTGCCGGTACCGCCCTGGCCTGGGTGCTGGGCGGGGCCGCGCTGGAAGCTTGCGCCGGCCGGCTTGACGCCCGCGGAGCCGTCCGGCCGGTCGTAGGCCTCGAGCGGCTGCGGCTCGGTGGGGTGGGCTCGCTCCATGGCGATCTCGTTGAGGCGGCTCGTCAGCCGCTCGGCGGTGCGGCGGCTGTTGCAGAAGACGATGGTCGCGCGGTGGGCCTCCACCAGGTCGACGATCTTCTCCTCGACCGCGGGCCAGATGGACGCCCGCGGCTCGGCGCCGGCGGCCGACCCGCCGCGGACGGGGCCCGTCGACTCGCCGAGAGCCGACATGTCCTCGACGGGGACGACGACCTCGACCTCGATCACCTTGGTCGACGGCGGCTGGACGATGGTGACCTCGCGGCCGCCGCCGAGGAAGCGGGCGACTTCGTCGATCGGCCGGACCGTCGCGGACAGGCCGACCCGTTGCGCGGGCTTCTCGAGCAGGGCGTCGAGCCGCTCCAGACTGAGGGCCAGGTGGGCGCCGCGCTTGGTGCCGGAGACGGCATGGACCTCGTCGATGATGACCGTCTCGACACCGCGCAGCGACTCCCGGGCGGCGCTGGTGAGGACCAGGAAGAGCGACTCCGGCGTCGTGATGAAGACGTCCGGCGGGGTCTTCGCGAAGGCCCGCCGCTCGTCGGCCGGAGTGTCACCGGAGCGGGTGCCGACCCGGATGTCGGGCACCGGCAGGTCGAGCCGCTGCGCCGCCTGCCGGATGCCGGTCAGGGGCGCCCGCAGGTTGCGCTCCACGTCGACGGCGAGCGCCTTGAGTGGGCTGACGTAGAGGACCCGGCAGCGGTGCTTCGGGTCCGCGGGTGGGGGAGTCGCAGCGAGGCGGTCGAGGCTCCACAGGAACGCGGACAGCGTCTTTCCGGAGCCGGTCGGCGCGACCACGAGGGTGTGGTCGCCGCTGCTGATCGCCGCCCACGCGCCCTCCTGCGCCGCGGTCGGCGCCGCAAAGGCGCCCTCGAACCACGCCCGGGTCGCGGGGGAGAACCTCTCGAGCGCAGTCATGAGGCCCCGATCATCCCCTCCAGGTCCGACACTCACCCCAACCCCTCACGTCAGGCTGTTGCGACGACCCCCTGAGCCCGAGTGGGCGATGGTGATCGTCTCGCGGCGACGTGCGGCGTGTCGTCGCGAGAGGATCAGACACCCCTCGCCTGTCGAAGGGTCACGCTCTCGGTCACCTCGGGGTGCTTGGCCAGGAACGACTGCACGAACGTGCACTGAGGTACGACGGCAAGGCCCTGCTCGCGGGCCCACTCCAGGGCGGCTCGAGCCAGGTCCGAGCCGAGCCCGCGCCCGCCCAGCTCGGGCGGGACGACCGTGTGCTCCAGCACCACCTGGTCGTCGGTCCGCACGTAGGTCAGCACCGCCCGGTGCTCGCCCTCGACGATCTCGAACCGGGACCGCTCCGCCGCGTGCACCACATCGCTCATGGCGCCAGCATGCCAAGCCGCCTCATGAGCGAGGAGCGAAGGCGTAGGCCAGGAGGTCGCACTGCCTCAGCGCGCCTCCGTCCTCCTGGTCCGCTTCGACGGGCGCTTCCGCGCGCAGGTCGTCGCCGCTGGGCAGGCGGAAGGCAAAGTAGGTGCGCTCCGTCGGTGGCGCGCACGTGCCGTGCTGCAGGATGGCCACAGCTTCCTGTCCGCGCTCGAGCAGCATCTCGACCGGCGAGGGTTGCTTAGCCGGCTCCACGTTCACGCCCGCACCGAGGTCGCCGTCCTGCACGAAGACGGCACCCACGGGAACACCTCGGAGCAGGCAGCCCCCGCTCGTCGTCTTGCGGACCACGAGGAACCTGTCGATGCGCGGGCTGCCGTCCTGGCTGGCCGCCTGACGACCCTCGAAGCGCGCCTCGAGGTCGCGGGCTCGGCAGGCCGCGCCCGCCGGTGTCGCGCCACCGCTGGACGAGCTCGGGGTGGCCGCCTGTGCCGACGACGGCGCCGGGGACGCGACCCGAACGTCCGCGCTAGCAGGCGCCGGGCCGGCGATGGCCCAGCGCAGCGACATCGCCTGCACGTCAGTCGGACCGGGGATGCCATCCGGGTCGGTGGTCTCGTGCCGCATGGCGAAGACCACGGATCCGCCCGCCGGGACCGCATCGGGTGCTGCGTGGCAGTTGAGCCGTCCGCCGGAGCCTGAGTAGGACTCACCGCTCGAGTCCTTGCGGTAGAGGCCCGTCACATACGCAGGGCACGGGTCCAGGGAGATCGGTTCGCTCGTCGGATTGCTCAGACGGACGCGGTAGTCCAGCGGTCCCGACGTCGGCGCGGGACCGTCCACCTCGATCTCGACGCGCAGACCTGCTCTGTCATCGGGAACAGGTGCGTGCGGTTCGCCTGCGACGTGCAGGGGTCCGGCCTCGAAGCGCTCGTCGTCCGTCACATCGGCGCAGACCGGCGTACCAGCAACGCGAAGGACACCCGGCACGATCCCCTCGACAGCGAACCCCTCGGCGACCAAGCACTGGCCGCTGAAGTCGAGGTCGACAAGCAGCGGATCTTGCCCCAGCACGCGTTGCGGGTAGCCCCCTGCATCGCCGGCGAGCCGTGGCTCCCGAGCCAACGTCGAGTACTCGCCACCTCTGCCCGTCACTGTGCTCAGCCGGACACCGGCCTGGCTCGCCAGGAGGCAGTCGCGAACGCCGTTGCTGGTGAAGGAAAAGCGTCCACGGCCCTGCGCCAGCACGGTGAAGCGCCCGACGACGTCCGTCTCCTCGCAGTACGAGATGGCAGGGCTGCTGGACGCAGGGAAGTCGGCGAAGCCGAGCGGCGCGGGGACGTCGGTCTCGCCGGCGCGCAGGTCGGCGTAGGGGACGACGCCGGAGGCGACCGGCGCGGGGGAGTCGTCGCGGGAGACGAGCACCGATGCCCCGAGCACGACGGCGACCGTCGCGGCGGCAGCGGTGAACGGCAACCAGAGGACCGGCTTGCGGCGTACCTCCATCAGCGGCGAGACGGTCACCGGCGGCTGGGACTCGCGCCAGGCGGAACCCCCTGCGGTCAAGCGGTCCTCGATGCTCATGCGTCCTCTCCCAGCAGGTCCCGGAGCCGGCCGCGCGCATCGGACAGCGTCGACTTGACGGTGCCCTCGGCGCAGCCCATGACGGCGGCGGTCTCGGCGACCGACAGCCCGACGAAGTAGTGCAGGTCGACGGCCTCGCGCTGCCGCTTCGGCAGGGTCGCGACGGCGCGCTCGAGGTCGAGGTCGCGCACGAGGTCGTACGACGAAGCTGGCACCGCCACGTCGAGCGGGCGTCGCCGTGCGCGGGCCCGGCGGGCCTCACCGGCGACGATCGCGCACAGCCACGCCGACGCGGAGCCGCGGCTCTCGTCGTACTGCCCCTGCTTGCGCCAGGCCCTGGTCAGCGCGTCCTGGACGACGTCGTCGCGGTCGGCGTCGGGGGCGAGGCGCGCGGCGACACGGCCCATGACGGGCAGGTGCGGGCGCACCCAGGCGGTGAAGTCCGCCGAGTCCACACGCACCTCCGAGAGCAGGGTCACGGTGGGTCTACACCGTCAGGCGGCGTTCCGGTTGGGTCGTGCCTATCGTGGCGGGGTGCGGCTCACGGAGTTCTGGCGGCGGATGGAAGCGCGCTTCGGCGTCGGCTACGCCGAGTCCTACGCCGCCGACCAGTCCCTGCCGCAGCTCGGCTCGCGCACCGTGCGCGAGGCGCTCGCCGCGGGTGAGGACACCAAGGCCGTGTGGCGCGCGGTCTGCGACGCGACGAGCGCTCCGGCGGCCGACCGCTGACTGCGGCGTGTCGCTGGCATTCGAACGGCTGTTCGGTCTAACGTCGGTCTCGTCCGGGTGACATCCACAGGTAGGTCGGCGGCAGCCCTCGCTGTCGGTGGACGTGCCTAGCGTCACCGCCGATCGGACAGCCGCGCACGAGCTCACGGCTCGTCGAACACCAGGAGACACGCATGGCCGCACCGGACCGCGAGAAGGCTCTCGAGCTCGCACTCGCCCAGATCGACAAGAACTTCGGCAAGGGCTCGGTCATGCGACTGGGTGACGAGGCCCGCCCGGCCATCCAGGTCATCCCGACCGGCTCCATCGCCCTCGACGTCGCCCTCGGCATCGGTGGTCTCCCGCGCGGCCGCGTGGTGGAGATCTACGGACCGGAGTCTTCGGGAAAGACGACCGTGGCGCTGCACGCCGTCGCCAACGCGCAGGCGGCCGGCGGCATCGCGGCGTTCATCGACGCCGAGCACGCCCTCGACCCGGAGTACGCCAAGGCGCTCGGTGTCGACACCGACGCCCTGCTGGTGTCGCAGCCCGACACCGGTGAGCAGGCGCTCGAGATCGCCGACATGCTCATCCGCTCCGGTGCGCTGGACATCATCGTCATCGACTCCGTCGCGGCTCTCGTGCCGCGCGCCGAGATCGAGGGCGAGATGGGTGACAGCCACGTCGGTCTGCAGGCCCGCCTCATGAGCCAGGCGCTGCGCAAGATGACCGGCGCGCTGTCCAACACCGGCACGACCGCCATCTTCATCAACCAGCTCCGCGAGAAGATCGGCGTGATGTTCGGCTGCCTCTCCTATGGCACGAAGGTCACTCTTGCCGATGGCACGCAGGAGAAGATCGGCAAGATCGTCAACCAGAAGATGGACGTCGAGGTGATGTCCTACGACCCCGAGCTCGGACGGGTCGTGCCCAAGCGGATCGTCAACTGGTTCGACAACGGCGTCGCGGACCAGTTCTTGCAGTTCACGGTCGCCAAGCCCGGTGGCAACGGACGCGCGCAGATGGCGCTGACGTCCAACCACCTCGTCCGCACGCCCGGCGGCTGGACCGAGGCCGGCGAGATCATCGCCGGTGACCGGGTCATGCTGTCGCTGGCCCACCGCCTCAGCCCCCAGCAGCACCAGGTCGTCCTCGGCGGCCTGATGGGTGACGGCAACCTGTCGCCCAGCCGGATCAAGGGCAGCCTCGGCACCCGCTTCCGGATGGGTCACGGCGCGAAGCAGGTTGACTACCTCGACTGGAAGGCCTCGCTGTTCGGTAACATCACGCAGAGCCGACGGGTCAACGCCAAGGGCGCTGCCTTCGTCGACCTCACGCCGCTGCCGGAGCTCGCCGAGCTGCGTGAGGCGGTCTACTGGGGCGACGGCAAGAAGACCCTCTCCTACGAGTTCCTCAAGGCGCTCACTCCGCTGGCGCTGGCCGTCTGGTACATGGACGACGGCTCCTACGCCGAGCGTGCCAAGGGCCTGCAGGAGCGGACCAAGGACGGCAGCGGTCGCAGCGAGATCTGCGTCGAGGCCTTCAGTGAGGGCAGCCGCAAGCGGCTCGTCGAGACCCTTGCTGACCGTTTCGACCTGCACCCCACGCTGTCGCTGCGGGGCAAGCGGCAGATGGCAGTGCTGACCTTCGCCAAGGACGAAACGGCCAAGCTGCACGAGCTCATCGCGCCCTACGTCCACCCTTCGATGCAGTACAAGCTGCTCGAGCGCTTCCGTGGCCAGTTCGCCGTCGAGCCGGAGTTCGTCGAGCCGACCTACCTCCCGGTGCCCGCGCCCGTCCTCGAGGTCAAGGTGAAGCCGAAGACCCGGTCGATGCACCGGTTCGACATCGAGGTCGAGGGCACGCACAACTACCTCGCCGACGGGATCGTCGTCCACAACAGCCCCGAGACCACCACCGGTGGAAAGGCGCTGAAGTTCTACGCCTCCGTCCGCATCGACGTGCGTCGCATCGAGACCCTGAAGGACGGCACAGAGGCGATCGGCAACCGCACCCGCGCGAAGATCGTCAAGAACAAGGTCGCGCCGCCCTTCAAGCAGGCGGAGTTCGACATCGTCTACGGCGTGGGCATCAGCCGTGAGGGCTCGCTCATCGACATGGGCGTCGAGCACGGCATCGTGCGCAAGTCCGGTGCTTGGTACACCTACGAGGGCGACCAGCTCGGTCAGGGCAAGGAGAACGCCCGCGCGTTCCTCCGCGACAACCCCGACCTCGCCAACGAGGTCGAGCGGCGACTCCTGGAGAAGCTCAACATCGGGGCCCACGCGGTCGAGGCGATCGACCTCGACGCGCCGGTGCCGGTGCCCGTCGACCTGTAGTGGCTGTCTCGGGCCCGCGGCCCTTCCCCTCGGGGAGGGGCCGCGCGACCGGCGAGCCGCCGTCGGACCGGGAGCCCGGTCCCGACGCGGACCCGGTAGCCGTCGCGCGTCAGATCTGCCTGCACCAGCTCGAGCACTCGCCGCGCACCCGCGCCGAGCTCGCCGCGGTCCTGTCCCGTCGCGGCGTGGCCGACGACGTCGCGGAGCAGGTCCTCGGCCGCTTCGAGGAAGCCGGCCTCATCGACGACACGCTCTTCTCCGAGCTGTGGGTCAACAGCCGGCACCGCTCGCGCGGGCTCGCCGGTCGGGCCATCTCGCAGGAGCTGCGCCGTAAGGGGGTCGACGACGAGGTCGTGCGCGAGGCGGTCGCGGCCATCGACCCGGAGGAGGAGCTCGCGACCGCGCGGGCCCTCGTCGACCGCAAGCTGCCCTCCACCCGCGGCCTCGCCGCGGACGCGCGGGTGCGCAGGCTCGCCGGGATGCTCGCCCGCAAGGGCTACGGGGCCGCGGTCGCCTACCGCGTCGTCAAGGAGGCCCTCGCCGCCGAGGGCGTCGACCTCGTGCTCGACACCGACGGGCTGTCAGCGCTCGACTGACGCCCGCACGTCGAGGCCCATCGCCGCGGCGATGAGCATCGCCTGCAGCGGGTCGATGACGGCCCCGCGCAGCTGCACTGTCGCAGGGTCGAGCGACGACAGGTCCGACCCGCGCAGGTCGCAGCGGGCAAGGTCGGCCTTGGCCCACGACGCTCCCGACAGGTCGCAGTCCGTCAGGGTCGCGCCCTGCAGCCGGGCCCCGCTGAGGTCGGCCTCGCGCAGCCGCACCCCGTCGAGGGTGGTGCTTCGCAGGTCGGCGGCTGCGAGCCCGGCGTAGGACCAGTCACCACCGCTGACCTTGAGCAGGTCGAGCGCGCAGCCCTCGAAGGACGACCCGACCAGCTTGCAGTCGGTGAAGGCCGCGTCGAACAGGTTGCACCGCACGAACGTGCAGCCGGTGAACGCGGTCTGCGTCCAACGGCTGACGTTGAGCCGCACCCCCGCGCAGCGTGCAGTCGGTGAAGACCGCCCCGCTCGCGATGACCTCCGACAGGTCCACGTCGACGAAGAGCACCGACTCGAAGCGCCGACCTGACAGGTCCTGCCCGCCCCAGTCCTCGCCGCGCACCTCGCTCGTCGTCTCTGCTGCGCGCCTGCCCGCCATGCCGCCCAGCCTCGCAGAGCAGGCGCTGTGGACTGCTCGGGGCCGGCGAGGGCCGGGTTCTGCTGTCGCCGATGAAAGGACCCGATCCGGGCGACGCGCTGCTCGACGGGGTGGAGCGGCTGCACCGCTGAGCCGTGCGGGTGGCAGGCTCGGGGGATGAGCACCCTGCGCCTCGGAGGCCGCCCGCTGTCCGTCGTCGGGCGGGCCAGGATCTACGTGTGTGGCGTCACGCCGTACGACGTGACACACCTCGGTCACGCGGCCACCTTCGTCTGGGTGGACGCGGTCGACCGGCTGCTGCGGCGGCTCGGCACGCAGGTCGAGGTCTGCCGCAACGTCACCGACGTCGACGACGTGCTCTTCGAGGCGGCCGCGCGGGCGGGGGCCCACTACGACCGGTTCGCGGCGGTGCAGCAGTTCCACTTCGAGCGCGACATGGACGCGCTGGCGGTCCGCCGACCCGCCCACGAGCCGCGCGCCCACACCTTCATCCCGCAGGTCGTGGCGCTGGCGCAGTCGCTGCTCGACGCGGGGGCGGCCTACGAGAGCGCCGGCAGCGTCTACGTCCACGGCGCCCCCGTGGCGGACCGCGCGGGCCTGAGCCTCGACACCGCGCGGCAGCTGCTCGCCGACAACGGCGGCCGCGTCGACGACCCGGCCAAGCGCGACCCGCTCGACCAGGCGGTCTGGCAGCGCTCCGACGAGGGCGAGCCGGCCTGGCCGTCGCCGTGGGGACCGGGCCGTCCCGGCTGGCACGCGGAGTGCACCGCGATGGCCCTGTCGACCTACGGGTCCTCGCTCGACCTGCACGCCGGCGGCGCCGACCTCGTCTTCCCGCACCACGCCTTCGAGGCGGCCCAGGCGGAGGCGGCCACCGGGGTCGTGCCGTTCGCCAGGTCCTGGATGCACGTCGGGACGGTCCGGCTCGACGGGGAGAAGATGGCGAAGTCGGTCGGCAACCTCGTCTTCGTCGCTGACCTGATCGCGAAGACCAGCGGGGGAGCGGTCCGCACGCTGCTGCTCGACCGGCGCTACGACGTCCCGTGGGACTACACCGACGCGGCGCTCGTCGCCGCGCAGGCCCGGCTCGAGGCGCTGCACGCCGCCGCCGGCCGGCAGGGCGAGGACCGCACCACCGAGGTGCTCGCTGCGCTCTGCGACGACCTCGACGTGACCCGCGCGCTCGACCTCGCGATCGACGCTGGTGGCCCGGCCGCCCGCGAGCTCATGACGGTCCTCGCCCTGTAGCCCCCGCCGCGCCGAAGGGCGGGAGGTCGGGCCTGTCGGTGGCCGGCAGCATGCTGAGCGGATGCGCCGCAGCCCCCTCCTCGCGCTCCTGCTGGTTGCCGGCTGTCAGAGCGCCGCGACGACCGTGGGCCCGTCCTTCGTCGCGCTGCCGGTCCCTGGCGGCGCGCAGGAGGCCACCGTCGTGCGTCACACCGACGGCGACACCCTGACGCTGCGCGGACGCGGCACCGGCCCGCTGCCGGGAGAGCCGACGAAGGTCCGGCTGCTGCTCGTCGACACCCCCGAGGACGGCGACGTCCCGGAGTGCTTCGGGCCCGAGGCGTCGCAGGCCCTGGCCCAGCGGGTGCCTGTCGGGTCGACCGTGCGGGTCACGGCCGACCGGCAGCGCACGGACCGCTTCGGCCGCACCCTGCTCTACGTCTGGGACGACGAGGGGCGCAACCTGCAGCAGCACCTGCTGGCGGACGGCTTCGCACAGGTCCTCGTCGTACGCCCCAACACCGAGCACCTCGAGGCGATGCGCGCCGCCGAGGACGTGGGTCGCGCGCAGGGCCGGGGTGTCTGGGCGTGCGGCAACTAGCCTGGAGCCCGTGAGCGCGCGGACCTACGAGGTGCGCACCTACGGGTGCCAGATGAACGTGCACGACTCCGAGCGCATCTCCGGGCTGCTCGACGAGGCCGGGTACGTCCCGGCGGAGACGGGCGCGACTCCCGACGTTGTCGTGTTCAACACCTGCGCGGTCCGGGAGAACGCCGACAACAAGCTCTACGGCAACCTCGGCCATCTCAAGCCGGTCAAGGACCGCACGCCTGGCATGCAGATCGCCGTCGGCGGCTGCCTCGCGCAGAAGGACCAGGGCCTCATCGTCGAGAAGGCGCCCTACGTCGACGTCGTCTTCGGCACCCACAACGTCGGGTCGTTGCCGGTGCTGCTCGAGCGCGCCCGCGTCGAGCAGGCTGCCCAGGTCGAGCTGCTCGAGTCGCTCGAGGTCTTCCCGTCGACCCTGCCCGCGAGGCGTGAGAGCACCTACAGCGCCTGGGTCTCCATCAGCGTCGGCTGCGACAACACCTGCACCTTCTGCATCGTCCCGAGCCTGCGCGGAAAGGAGGAGGACCGGCGCCCGGGCGACGTGCTGCGCGAGGTCGAGGTCCTCGTCGAGCAGGGCGTCCTCGAGGTCACGCTGCTGGGGCAGAACGTCAACTCCTACGGCCGCTCCTTCGGCGACCGCGACGCCTTCGGCAAACTCCTGCGCGCGGTCGGCGCGACCGGCCTCGAGCGAGTGCGCTTCACCAGCCCGCACCCGCGCGACTTCACCGACGACGTCATCGCCGCGATGGCCGAGACCCCCGCGGTCTGCCCGTCGCTGCACATGCCGCTGCAGTCCGGGTCGGACGAGGTCCTGCGCAGGATGCGCCGGTCCTACCGCTCCGAGCGCTTCCTCGGCATCCTCGACCGGGTCCGCGCAGAGATCCCCGACGCCGCGATCACGACCGACATCATCGTCGGCTTCCCGGGCGAGACCGACGCGGACTTCGAGGAGACCCTGCGCGTCGTCGAGGCGTCGCGCTTCGCCGGCGCCTTCACCTTCCAGTACTCCACCCGCCCCGGCACCCCGGCCGCCACCTACCCCGACCAGGTCCCGCCCGAGGTCGTCGCCGAGCGCTACCAGCGGCTCGTGGCGCTGCAGGACCGGATGACGTACGACGGGATGCGGCAGCAGGTCGGCCGCACCGTCGAGGTGCTCGTGTCCGTGGGTGAGGGTCGCAAGGACGCCCCCGGCCGGCTCACGGGCCGCGCCCGCGACAACCGCCTCGTGCACCTCGCGGCCGCCCCCGGCGTACGTCCCGGTGACGTGGTCACGACGGTCGTCACCGACGCCGGCCCGCACTACCTGCGGGCCGAGGGCGCGCTGCTGTCGCACCGCCGCACCCGCGCCGGCGACGCCTCCGACGCCGGCACCCGCCCGGTCACGCCCGGGGTCTCGCTCGGCATGCCGAGCATCGGTGCGCCGCCACCACTGGCCCCCGCCCCCACCTGCGGCTGACCCCGGTCCACGGGACGAGTCAGGCGGCGCTGGGACTCGGCGACGCGCTCGTCGGCGGACTGCTCGGGCGCTGGCCGTCCTTGCAGTCGCGGCAGTCGTACCAGTCGCGCTGCACGGTCTGACCAGGCGCGACCCGGACGTCGGCGTCGAACTGCAGGTCCGTCTGCAGGTTGTCCCGCCCGCCCGGCACGCCGACGAAGCGGTAGCGACCGTCGGTGATCGTCCATGTCGCGCAGAAGACCTTGATCCCCAGTGTCGAGCACTGGTTGCCTCCGCCTGGCTCCGCGCCGTCCGCCGGGGGGCGCTCCTCGCCCGACTCGTCGTCGACGACGCGGAAGGCGCCCTCGAGGATGCCCCCCGGGCGCAGCGTCGTCGTCCCGGTGCCGCAGTCAGGCGCCTGCGAGCTCGAGATGGAGCCCTTGCCGTCGACGAAGACCGGGGCCAGGTTGCGGGTACCGGGCGGCTGCGGCTGTGCCAGGTCCCAGGCGACGAGCAGCACCCTGGCACCGTTGCACGGGACCTCGAAGGTGCCGTCGGGGCCGGTGAGGGCGAGCCGCTCGAAGGGGTCGTACTCGCTCCTCACCTCGTAGACCCGGATGCCGGCCATCGGACGGCCAGCGGTGTCGACGACCGTGCCGCGGTAGACCCGCAACGGCGTCGAGGTGGCTGTCGTGACCGCAGCGGGTGAGGGAGTCGGCGCCTTCGCGGTGCTGGAGGCAGCCGGCCTGGGCGTCCCGGTCGGGGTGCTTGTCGGCTGCGGCGAGGGGGTCTCGTCCGGACGGCCCGACGCAATGGGACCCGCCGAGGAGCTCGGGGAGGACGTGGCCGTCACCGCGAGTCGGTCGTCGGCCTCGGTGGTGGGGCCACCGACGAGCAGAGCTGCGCCGAGACCGGCGGCACCCACGGTCAGGGCGAGCCCGCCGCCGAGCAGTGCCGACCTGGCGCGCAGGACGCGGGCGCGTCGGGCGACCCCGTCGTACGCCCCTGGTGGTGGCGACAGCGGGTCGATCGGGAAGCCGGGAAGGTCGGTCATGAGGACTCCACGGAGGACTCGACAGCGGCGAGCAGGGCGGCGCGGCCCTCGGACAGCGCGCGCTTGACGGTGCCCTCGGACTTGCGGAGGGCGGTGGCGACCTCGCTCACGGGGAGGTCGGCGTAGTTGTGCAGGAGGACAGGCATACGGAGCCGGTCGGGGAGCCGCTCGACGAGGTCGCGCAGCCACGGGTCGGAGGCTGAGGCGCTGGTGGGGGTGACGGCTCCGACCCGGTCGACGAGGCGGCGGTCGCGGTCGGTCCGCCGCCAGTGGTCGCGGGCCAGGTTGCCGGCGACGGTGTAGAGGAAGGCCTTGGGCTCGCGGACGGTGAGCCACGTGCCGAGCAGGCGCGCGAAGGCCTCGGCGGCGACGTCGTGCGCGACGTCGGTGTCACCGACGAGGGCCTTGGTCCAGCCGGCGAGTCGTGGGTAGTGCTCGGCCCACAGCGCGCGGGCCGCGTCGTCCCGGCCGCCCGTCGCGGCTGCCGGCCCCCGCAGTGCGGCCGCCACGGTCACCTCCCCCATCGCGATCGTCCCCTGTCGTGCCACCGGGCTGAGACGGAGATCGCGGCCGCGGGGTTCGGTCGAGTGTGGGGCAGGTCTGGTGAAAGCGCCCGGTCGTCGAGGTCAGGAACGGGACGTTCTGCCCCGGGATGGGCGATGATGGACTCCCGACGCGCCGGCGGACACCCCGACCGCGCGCACTGATCCGCGGAGCCCTGATGCGCACACGCTCGTCGCGACGACTGCCCCTGCTGGCCGTCACCGCCCTCGTCCTCGGTGGAGGCGCCCTCGTCGGGGCGCCCGGCCAGAGCGCGGCGGCGGCCGACGCCTTCCCGATCGAGCCGTCTGACCTGCAGTTCAGCGCGACGATCGTCTCGGACCCGCAGCGCGACGAGGGCGAGCCGGCGATCACGCCGGACCGCAACGGCAACATCTACACCTGCGGGCCGACCGGCTTCTCCACCGCCAACGACTACGCCCAGATCTCGACCGACGGGGGAGACCAGTTCCACCTCCTGGGTACGGCGCCCCGCGGTCAGATCGCCGCCGGTCAGGGCGGGGGTGACTGCGCGCTGGCGACGGCCATCACGCCCAACGCGCAGGGGCAGTACGCCCTCGCCTACGCCGGCCTCGGCCCGCTGACGAACTTCTCGACCGCGACGTCGGCGAACTCCGGTCGCACCTTCGCCGCGAGTGCCACGAGCGAGTCGATCCCGGGCGTCGACCGCCAGTGGATCGCCTTCAGCGACGACAAGACCGCTTTCCTCACCTACAACAACCTGGCCCTCAACAAGGTCGTGCAGAAGTCGGTCGACGGTGGTCTGACCTACAACACGCCGGGTGCCCGCGCCGCCAACGAGGCCGGACGCATCGGCCAGATCCGGGCCTTCCTCCCGCCGGGCGAGACCGACGTGTCGAAGGCCTTCGTCTACTTCCCTTACAGCGCCGGCAACCTGGTGAAGATCGCGCTGTCGCAGGACAACGGCGAGACCTTCTCCCAGTGCGTCGCCGTCGACGCCGAGGTCCCGCCGACGGCCGGCTTCGTTGCCGCCGACCACGACGACGACGGCAACGTCTACGTCACCTACACCGAGAAGGGCGAGGACCGCGCGACCTACCTCGTCGCCGCGACCTTCGAGGTGTTCAAGAACTGCAAGGGCGACGCCCCCGCGACGGAGTCCGCCTCGAACGTGACCAACCCGGGCTTCACCGAGAAGATCCGGATGAACCGGGGCTCGGTGAAGACGACGGTCATGCCGTGGGTCGCGGCCTCGGGGGCCGCCGGTCGCGCCGCCGTGGCCTACTACGGCACGGCCAGCGAGGGCAATCCCGACGAGGGAACGTTCCAGGCCGCCTGGCACGTCTACGTCAACCAGGTGCTCGACGTCTTCAGCGCGAACCCGAAGGTGTCGCAGGTGCAGGCGACGACGCACCCGAGCCACTACGACTCGATCTGCCTCAACGGCCTCGGCTGCACCGTCGCCGGAGCCGATCGCTCGCTCGTCGACTACTTCACGATGGAGTACAACGAGAAGTCCGGCGCTCTCAACATCGTCTACAGCAACGCCGGCAAGCGCCCGGGTGACCCCGCCGGCACCGTCGCGACCCCGTCGGTGGTCGTGCAGATCGGCGGCCCGAGCAACGGCGGCGGGACGGTGTCGCGACCGGGTCGCGAGGTCGTGCGCACGACCTCGCCGGACCCTGCGGGCGATGCGCTGTCCAGCTACTCCTTCACCAACCCGCTGCTGCCGCTCATCGACGGCGCGCAGAACCCCGTCGACGCCCTCGACCTCGTCGACCGTGACGGCAAGAAGGCCGTCGAGGTGCTGCCGCGCGAGGGCGGTGGCTTCATCGTCGAGATGCGCTACAAGGACCTCTCCGACGCGGCGCTGCAGGACGCGATCCTCACGACGCAGACCGCCGCGCCGGGCTCGCTGGTCTACATCTACCGCTTCGTCGACGGCTGGCAGGGTGCCGCGGCCGTCGCCCGTTGGGACGCCGCCACCGGCTGGTTCTTCGGCTACAACGGCTACACCACGACCAGTGCCGCCTGCGCCTCCAACGAGGGCAAGTGCCTGATCTACCCGGGCACCGAGAACCCCACGGACGGTGAGGGCGTCACCGGCACCGTCGACCAGGAGGCCGGGCTCATCCGGCTCGACGTCCCCGGCTCGCTGCTCAAGGCGCTCGGCCCGCTCGACGAGGGCCTGCGTCCCACCGAGGTCGCTGCGAAGGACGGTGACCGTCTCTACGACGCGACGGCGTTCTCGTTCCTCAACCCGAGCCCGGCGTCGGAGGTGCAGAGCTTCATGGAGCACGTCGACAACGCGCCGTCCATGGACATCGTGCTCGGCGCCCGCGCGTCCGCGCCGGTCGTCGCCCCGCCGGTCGCTCAGCCGCCCGTGGCGCAGCCGCCGGTCGCCGCGCCGACCCCTCCGGCCCTGCCCGCCACCGGCCTGACCACCGGGGTCCCGCTGGTCGCGCTCGGCCTCGTGCTCGGCGCGGTCGCGCTGCGCCGCCGCACCGCCTGACCGACCCCTCTACGACGGGCCCGCTCCGAGGAGCGGGCCCGTCGTACGTCCGGGCCCGTCTCCGGGTCCCCCTGCCCGCCCTGTCCGCCCTTCCCGCGCGATCCGTTCTGCTTCCACCTCACCGTGTCGCCGGCAGCCCGCAGCGGGGGACACCGCCGGAGAGGTGCCGGGTGGAAGCAGAACGGACCGCTGCCCGGCCCCGACCTGCCCGCGCGTGCCTGTGACGCGGTCCTACTACTTCCACCTCACGGTGTCGCCGTCGCGCGCAGCAGGGGACACGGCCGGGTGAGGAGCAGGTGGAAGCAGTGGGACCGGCCCCGCCCGGCCCCGCCGCAACCGTGGTGATCTTCGCCTTGTTGCGGGTCGCCACGCTCGACGAATCGCAACAGGGCGAAGATCGTCGGCGCAAGGCGGGCGGTACGGGCTGCGCGGTAACAGGTGGGCGGGGGCGGCGGGGGTCAGGCAGCGGCGGGGGCGCCGGCGTCGTTGCCGACGAGCACCGGAGCGCGACCGTAGCGGCGGCGCTGCCGCCCCTCGAGCCAGCGGGCGACCTGCGACAGCGAGAGGCAGACCGCGATGTACATGACCGCGACGACGACCAGGCACTGCAGCAGGTCACCGGTCACCTGGCCGGCGATCTGGCCACGACGCAGCAGCTCCTCGAAGCCGATCACGAAGCCGTAGGACGTGTCCTTGAGGACGACCACGCCCTGCGCCACGATCGACGGGAGCATCCGGGAGATCGCCTGGGGGAGTACGACGAAGCGCGACACCTGGCCGGTGGTCATGCCGACCGCGAGCGCCGCCTCGGCCTGGCCGCGGGGCAGCGACAGGATGCCGGCGCGCACGATCTCGGCCATCACCGCGGAGTTGTAGAGCGACAGGCCGACGACGATGGCAGCGAACTGCCCGAGCCCGATCCCGAAGAACATGATGAGGATGAGCAGCAGCGACGGCAGCGCGCGGAACAGCTCGACGTAGGTGCCGGCGAGGTAGCGCAGGAAGGGGATGCGCGAGAGCCGACCGAGGGCCATGAGGGTGCCGACCGACAGCGAGAGCGCGACCGCGATGACAGCGACCTTGAGGGTCTGCACGAGCCCCCCGAGGAGCAACTCGAAGCCGTCCTTGGACAGGATCTGCTCCCAGTCCTGCTGGTCGAGCTGGCCCTGGCTGTCGAGCCGCCTGAGCGCGATGACGAGCAGGCCCAGGATGAGGACGAGGCCCGCGGCGGACGCGATGCGGGTGCGCAGCCGCCCCTTCGGACCGAGCGGGTCGCTGAAGGCCTGCAGACCTGCGGAGGTGCTCATCGGGCAAACGCCTGTTGCCGCTCGAGCCGGCCGAGGTAGAGCCCGGTGGGCAGGGTGAGGACGAGGTAGCAGACCGCCGCGCCGAGCAGAGCGCCGAGCGGGTCGACGGTCTGGGTGGTGACGGTCTCGCTGACGTTGGTGATGTCGCTGACGTCGACGGCGTAGGCGATCGAGGTGTTCTTGGTCAGCGCGATGAGGACGTTGCCGAGCGGTGGGATGACGGTGCGGAAGGCCTGCGGCAGGACGACGAGGGTGAGGGTCTGGCGGAAGCCCAACCCGATGGCGCGCGCCGCCTCGCCCTGGCCGACGGCGACGGAGTTGATGCCGGAGCGCAGGGCCTCGCAGACGAAGGCCGCGTGGTAGAGCGCGACCCCGAGGCACAGCAGCACGAAGAAGCTCGTGACGGGGACGACCTTGGGCAGGCCGAACGCGAAGAGCACGACGACGACCGGCAGCGGGAAGTTGCGGAAGGTCTCGACGTAGACGAGGCCGGCGGCGCGCAGGCTCGGCACCGGGCTCACCCGCATGGCGGCGAGCACGGTGCCGAGCGCGAGCGCTCCGACGGCCGAGACCCCGGTGATGGCCAGCGTGCCGACGATGCCCTCGGCGTAGGCGCCGAGGTTGTCGGTGAACGTGGACAGCTTCACGGGGCCAGGGGGCTAGCGGATCAGTAGCGGACGATGGTCGGCGGAGCCGGCATCTCGGGCGCGACCTTGCCGACGGTGGCGTCGTACGCCGCCTTGTAGGTGCCGTCGGCGACCGCCTTCTCGATGGCGTCGTTGATGAAGTCGCGGAACGCCTTGTCGTCCTTGGCGAGGCCGATGCCGTAGGGCTCCTCGGAGAACTGCTCCCCGACGACCTTCATCTTGAAGTCCGTGTTCTTGCTGACCAGGCCGAGCAGGATCGCCTCGTCGGTCGTGACCGCGTCGATCTGGTCGTTCTTCATGCCCTCGACGCACTCGCCGTAGGCGGCGAGCAGCGTCAACTTCGCGGTCGGGACGAGCTTCTTGACGTTCTCGGCCGGCGTGGAGCCCTCGACGGAGCACACCCGCTTGCCGGCGAGGTCCTCCTTCTTGGTGATGTCGGTGTTGTCGTCCTTGACGAGGATCGACTGGCCGGTCTGGTAGTACGGCCCGGCGAAGGAGACCTCGAGCTTGCGCTTGTCGTTGATCGTGTAGGTCGCGACGACGATGTCGACGGTGCCGGCCTTGATGAACGGCTCGCGGTTCTTCGAGACCGCCTCCTGGAACTCCGCCTTCACGCCGATCGCCTTCGCGACGATCTTGGCGATCTCGACGTCGAAGCCGGTGATGTCGCCGTTGATCTGCTTCTCGCCGTAGAGCGGCTGGTCGAACTTCGTGCCGACCTTGAGCACGCCGGCCTTCTGAATCTTCTCCATCGTCGAGCCGGCCGCGAAGGTCGGCTTCGTGTCCGGCGTGGAGACGTCGTCGCCGTCGTCGCCGCAGCCCACGGCGGCCAGCGCCAGGGCCGCGCAGGCGGCGGTGAGGCGGAGTCGGGTGGTCTTCATGCGGGTCCCCTCCAGGGTGATGTGCGTGGTGCCCGGGTCAGTGGGTCAGGATCGCGGCCAGGAAGTCCCTGGCGCGCGCGCTCTTCGGTCGGGTGAAGAAGGCGTCGGGGGTCGCGTCCTCGACGATCTCGCCGGCGTCCATGAAGACGACCCGGTCGGCGGCCTGTCGGGCGAAGCCCATCTCGTGGGTGACGACGATCATCGTCATGCCGTCGGCGGCGAGGTCCTTCATGACGTCGAGGACCTCGCGGACGTACTCCGGGTCGAGCGCGGAGGTCGGCTCGTCGAACAGCATCACCTTGGGCTGCATCGCGAGAGCGCGGGCGATCGCGGCGCGCTGCTGCTGCCCGCCGGACAGCTGAGCCGGCATCCGGTCGGCCTTGTCACCGATGCCGACCCGGTCGAGCAGTTCGCGGGCGGTCTTCTCGGCCTCGACCCGCGGCACGCCGCGGACCTTGATGGGGCCGAGCGTGACGTTGTCGAGGACGCTCTTGTGGGCGAAGAGGTTGAACGACTGGAAGACCATGCCGATGTCGGCCCGGAGCTTTGCCAGCTCACGGCCTTCCGCAGGGAGGGGTACGCCGTCGACGAGCACGCGCCCGCCATCGATGGTCTCGAGCCGGTTGATGCAGCGGCACAAGGTCGACTTGCCGGAGCCGGACGGGCCGATGACGACCACGACCTCGCCGCGCGCCACCGACAGGTCGACCGACTTCAGGGCGTGCAGGGCCCCGAAGTGCTTGTCCACCTTGTCCAGCACGACCAGCGGCGCATGCTCCGTCACGACGCGGAACCTAGCGGACGGATGTCACGAACCGCGCACAGCGACGCTCGTTAGTGTCACAAGCGTGACCCGACCACGCGTGCTGGCGGTTGTCGGGCCGACCGCGGCCGGCAAGTCCGACCTCGGCGTGGCGCTCGCCCGCGCGCTCGGCGGGGAGGTCGTCAACGCCGACTCGATGCAGCTCTACCGGGGGATGGACGTCGGGACCGCCAAGCTGACCGAGGCCGAGCGCGGGGGAGTGCCGCACCACCTGCTCGACGTCTGGGACGTCACCGTGACGGCGACGGCCGCGGCGTACCAGGTCCTGTGTCGCGAGCGGGTCGACGCCCTTCTCGCGGCCGGCACCACGGCGGTCCTCGTCGGTGGCAGCGGGCTCTACCTGCGCGCGGCCCTGGACCAGCTGGACTTCCCCGGCACCGACCCCGAGGTCAGGGCGGCGCTCGAGGCCGAGCTCGACGAGGTCGGCCCGCTCGTGCTGCACGCCCGGCTCGCGGCCCTCGACCCGGCCGCGGCCGAGCGGATGGAGCCGACCAACGGGCGGCGGGTCGTGCGCGCGCTCGAGGTGGTGGCGCTGACGGGGCAGATGCCTGGGCGGATGACGAGCTACGCCGCGCACTACGAGACGACCTACGTCGGGGTCGACCGCGCCGACCTCGCCGACCGCACCGACCTGCGCGTCGACCGGATGTGGGCCACCGGCCTGGTCGAGGAGGTGGAGTCGCTGCTGCCCGACCTGCGGGCGGGCGTCACGGCCTCGCGGGCGCTGGGCTACGCGCAGGTGCTCGCGATGCTCGACGGCACGCTCACGCCCGACGCGGCGCGGGAGGCGACGAAGGCGGCGACCCGGCGGTTCGTCAAGCGGCAGCGGGGGTGGTTCCGGCGCGACCCGCGCGTGACCTGGCTCGACGGCTCCGCACCCGACCTCGTCGGGCAGGCAATGCAGCTCGCGGGCTGAGCGGCCTGACCCGGCAGGAGGTCGGGCGCGCGTGGCGAACAGGTCCGGATGCGCCTGACCCGCCTGCTCGCCGTCGCCGTCGCGGCCTCCGTCGTCGTGCCCCTCGCCGGGACCTCCGGCGCCCATACCGGCCATGTCGCCGCCGACACCAGCAACGGCACGACGACCGGCCCGGTGCGCAGCACGTCCGCGCTGCCCGGCAAGGCCTCGACGAAGAAGCTGCCCGACATGGCGAAGCTCGACCCGGTGCGCTACAGCCTCAAGGACGCCGTCGTCGAGCACGCGCAGGTCCCGAGCCGCAACGGCATCGACACGATCTGGGTCGACATCATCCGGCCGAGGACCAAGCCGGGCGTCAAGGTCCCGACGATCATGGACGCCTCGCCCTACTTCAACACCCTCGGCCGCGGGTGGGAGGGCAACTGCAAGACCGCCCACCAGCCCGGTATCGGCGACCCGCTGTGCGCGACGGCGTCGGCCTTCCCCGAGTTCTACGACGACTACTTCGTGCCGCGCGGCTACGCCGTGGCGCTGATGGACCTGCGCGGGACCCGCAACACCAGCGGCTGCCAGGCCTACGGCGACCGCGACGAGGTCTTCGACGCCGTGGACGTCGTCGACTTCATCGCCGACCAGACGTGGAGCAACGGCAAGGTCGGCCTCACCGGTGGCTCTTACGACGGGACGATCGCCAACGGCGCGGCCGTCGAGCAGCCGATCAGCGGCCGGCACAAGAGCGCCGTCGCGGCGATCATCCCGATCCGCGCGATCGACCGCTGGTACGACTACCACTTCCTCAACGGCGTCCCGTCCGCAGGCCACGTCGCGACCCCGGCGGCCTTCACCGCGCTCTACGCCGCTCAGGACATCCAGAACAGCGGCACGTCGGACCCGCTCACCGCGGTCCGCATCGCCCAGCGCAAGGCCTGCATCCCGACCCTCGGGCTCGCGGCCGACGCGGGCTACGCGCCGACCTACCAGGACGCCACCAACCCGCACTGGTCCGAGCGTGACTTCGTCAAGGACGCCAAGGGCACCAAGGCGGCCGTCTTCATCATCCACGGCCTCTACGACTTCAACGTGAAGACCAACAACGCGGGCCACCTGTGGACCGCGCTGCCGAAGAAGGCCCCGAAGAAGATGTGGCTGCTCAACGGCGACCACGTCGACCCGGACAGCCCCGACGAGGAGACCGCGACCCGCGGCGGCCACGTCCTGCCCTTCACCTTCCAGAAGGCCTACCGCGACGCGACCCACCGCTGGTGGGCGCAGTTCCTCAAGGGCCTCAAGGCCGGCGCGCTCGACACCCCGACCGTCGAGGTCCAGGGCGCCGACGGCCGCTGGGCCGGCAGCCGGTCGTGGCCGGTCGCGAGCCGTGACCAGTCGCTGTCGCTTGCCGCCGGCGGCGCGCTCGTCACCGGCTCCGGTCGCGAGGGCGAGGTCAGCTGGTCCGACGGTCCGAGCAGCGCCCCGGCGACCCAGGCCTTCGTGGCCGCGCCGGTGAAGAAGGCGACCAGGCTGTCGGGGCAGGTGGTGTTCGACCTCGCCTACACCCTGACCGGTCCGGACACGACCCTCACGGTCCAGATCGACGACCTGCCCCCGGACGCCGCGGACGACGAGGCGGCCTCCGACCGCATCCTCGACGGCGAGCTCGACGGGCCGTTCACGATCTCCTACGGCTTCGCCCGTGCGGCCTACAGCGACGAGATCGAGCCGCGCGGCATGTCCACTCCCACGACGCCGATCCTTGTCGTGCCCGGCACCATGACCCGGACGACCTTCCCCTCGCTGCCCCTCGACTACGTCCTGAAGAAGGGCCACCGGCTGCGGGTGACCTTCGGCAACGACCTCGGCGGGACCCTCGGCGCGATGACCGGCGGAGACGTCTCCGTGCAGCTCGGCAGCCAGTCCACCGTCCGGCTCCCGATCGCGAAGTAGTCCGAACTGCGCCCGTCCGGTGGTCCCGCTGGGCCATGTTCCTCACCCGTGGGCGGGCTGATCATCGGTCCATGACGGCCACTCTTCTCCGCACCGAGGACCTCGCGGCGCTGCGGCGCTGTGCCCATGACGGCACGCTCGAGCTGCTGTACCAGCCCGAGGTCGACCTCGACACGGGTCGGATCGTCGCCATGGAGGGCCTGCTGCGCTGGCACCGCGGTGAGCTCGGGGTCCTCATGCCGCTGGACTTCCTCGACCTCGCCGAGCGCAGCGGTGACATCGTCTCCATCGGGGAGTGGGTGCTCTTCGAGGCCGCTGCGGAAGCCGCTCGCTGGCGGGACATCCCCGGCGAGGACCGACAGCTGTGGATCAACGTGTCGCCGGCCCAGCTCGCGAGCAAGGGCTTCGCCGATCTCGTCGCCGTCGCGGTCGCCGACGCCGGGCTGCCCTTCGGGGCGCTCGGCCTCGAGGTCACCGAGGCTTCGCTCGCGATGCTCGGGGGGCGCGCGGTCGAGGTGCTCTGCGAGCTGCGCTCCGCCGGTGTCGCGCTCGCCGTCGACGACTTCGGCACGTGGTACTCCACGCTCGGCGCCTTCGCCGACCTCCCGCTCGACGCGGTCAAGCTCGACCACCGCTACGTCCGCGGCGTCGGCGGCGACCTCGACGACGACACCATCGTGGCGAGCGTGATCTCGCTCGCGCACGCCCGCGGGCTCTACGTCGTCGCGGAGGGCGTCGAGTCCTGGTCGGAGAGCGCCCGGCTCACCGAGCTCGGGTGCGACCGCGCCCACGGGTTCCTCTTCGCCAGCCCGCAGCGCGCCGACCGGGCCCGCTGGCTGCTGTCCCAGGGCGCCGGCTGGCGGGGCGCCGTCTACGTGCCGGAGCCCCGCACCGACTGAGTGCGAGATGATCACCATGGTTGCGGCGATGGTGATCCACTCTCGAGCCGCGCCGGTGTGTCGTCGCGAGACGATCAGCCACCCCTCAGGAGTACGCCGACGAGGCGGGCGTCCGCGTCGACCACCGCGGCCGTGAGCCGACGTCACCGGCGGCCGCCCCCGGCGTACATCGTGTCTGATCATCTCGCGCGGATCCGCGGCGCGTCGTCGATGGTGATCATCTCGCGGTCCCGCCGTAGGGTGGACGCGTGATCCCCGGCACCGGTATCCGCTACCTCAAGGGCCACGGCACGGAGAACGACTTCGTGCTGCTGCCGGACCTCGACGGCACCCTCAAGCTCGACGCGGACCTCGTGCGCCGGCTGTGCGACCGGCGCGCCGGGATCGGTGCCGACGGGGTGCTGCGCGTGGTCCCCGCCGAGCTCGACCCCGACGGGTCGGTCTTCGCCGGCACAGGGGAGGGCGAGGCGCGCTGGTTCATGGACTACCGCAACGCCGACGGGTCGGTCGCGGAGATGTGCGGCAACGGCGTCCGGGTCTACGCCCGTTTCCTCGTCGACGCCGGCCTCGCCCGCCCCGGTGAGATGAACCTCGCGACCCGCGGCGGCGTCAAGCGCGTCGACGTCAGCCCCGGTGGCGGTCCCGTCACCGTCGACATGGGCCGCGCGGTCGTGGGGGAGCCGGTCGAGATCGACGGCCTGCTCGCGACCGCCGTGGACATGGGCAACCCGCACGCCGTCGTCCACGTCGCCGACGTCGACGCGCTCGGGGTGCTCGACCCGAGCCGCAAGGACCTCAACGTCGAGTACGTCGCCGACCTCGCCGAGCACCACATCGCGATGCGCGTGCACGAGCGCGGCGTCGGTGAGACCCGCTCCTGCGGCACCGGAGCCTGCGCGGCCGTCGTCGCGACCGCCCTGCGGACCTGCACCCCACGCGGCACCGCCCACCGGGTCGACGTCCCGGGGGGCACGCTCGACGTCACCTGGCAGGAGGACGGCCACGTCACCCTGCGCGGACCAGCGGTGATCGTCGCCGAGGGCGAGCTGCGCCGCGACTGGCTGGACCAGCGGTGACGAGCCCCCGCGACGCGGTCCGCGGCGCCGCCGGCCCGGTCGGCCGGCTCGGCGGGGCCTTCATGTTCGCCACCGAGACCCACGCGCGCGGCGCCGAGCTGGGCTTGCACGGCTGGAGCTTCTACCACCTCGGCCGCGGCGGGGTCCTCGGCGACTGCGACGCCTCGGTGGTCGTCGCGGCGTTCGGCTTCTTCCCGCCGGCGCTGCAGACCAAGGCCTGGGACAAGGGCCGCGATGTCATGAGCCCGACGCAGGCAGCCAAGGAGTACGCCGACTGCTGCACGCGCTACGGCACGGAGCAGTTCGCGTCGTACGCCGGAGCCGGTCGGCTGGCCGACCTGCTCACCGAGCTCCACGAAGGTGCCGGGGTCATGGGGCTGCCGCTGTTCGCTGGCTGGCGCGCCCTCGCCCGGGAGACCACCGCGCCGGACGACGGCGCCCGGCTCGCGCTCGCGCTGCAGGTCGGTCGCGAGCTGCGCGGTGGCGCCCACCTCGTCGCCGTCGCCGCGCAGGGCGTCGACCCGCTGCAGGCGGTGATGTCGGGTCGCTACGGCGCGACCAACACGGAGTTCTTCGGCTGGCCCAACACCGACGACGCGCCGTGGCCGGACCCCGACGCCGCGAAGGACCGGATGGCCGCCGCCGAGGCGCTGACCGATGACCTCGTCGAGCCTGCCTTCGCCCGGCTCGACGAGAGCAGCCGCACCGAGCTCGTCAGCCTGCTCCGGGACCTGCAGGCCGCCCAGCGGACCTGAGCGCGGCGGCAGCGGCCGCGGCCCGGTCGGGGTCGAGGAAGAACGGCGAGGTGTAGGCGATCGCGTTGCCCGCGGTCGTGTAGGCGGCGGTGGTCGCGCGCCCGTCAGCCTTCTGTGACGGGTCGCAGATCCGCAGGACCACCCAGCGCCCGTCGGCGACGTCGAGCGGCACGGTGAAGCGGACCACCGGCTGCGACGGCCGCGGCACCGTGACGGTGCGCTGTGCGACGACGGTCGGCAGCGGCCGGCCGGTCTGCAGGACCTGCACGACGAGCTTCTTGCCGTAGAAGGCCGGGCCGCGGTCGAGGTCGAGGGCGAAGGTCGCCGCGCCCGACCGCAAGCCGACGGTGGAGCCCATCCGGGCGCCGTTCATCGAGGCGTCCACGCGCAGCCCGCGCAGCCGGGTGGAGAAGAAGCGGCGGGCCTCCATCGCCTCGCGCACGCCGGCCCGGGTGAGGGCCTTCACCCACAGCCCGGTCCGGCCCTTGCCGTCGGGGTAGCCCCAGTCGGTGCCGTGCTCGTCGGTGACGCCGAGCAGCCCGACCTTCCACCCCGCGTCGAGGCACTCCGGCAGCGGTGATGCGAAGCCGGCGTCGGTGCCCTCGAACAGGTAGTCCTCGCCGCGGTTGAAGACCTCCAGCGACACGAGGCGCTGCTGGAGCCGCTCGTCGTAGGTGAAGTAGCCGAACCGTCCCGGCTCGCGCCCCGGGTGGTTGAAGCCGAAGATCGCGTCGGCCCCGCCGCCGAGCACCGGCCGCGCCGGGTCGGCCGCGAGCCAGTCGTGGAACAGCCGCATGCCCGTGCCCGTGGTGGGCAGCGCGCGCACCGCCTCGTCGAGCGGGCCAGAGATCGCAGGACCCAGACCGGGTATGTCGTGGGCGAACTGCCCGAGGCCCTCGCCGGTCGTGTTGCCGCCCGTGGACGCGGGGTCGATCCAGGTCTCGGAGAACCACACGTTCATGTGCCCCAGCGTCGGCGAGGACCACTCGAAGCCGCGGATGCTCGCAAAGCTGCCGTCGCGGTTGGTCTGGTCGGCGAGCCCGCGCGAGGCCTGCCACTTCCCCTCGTCGATGCCGACCAGCCCGCAGCCCTCCGGCCCGGTGCAGGCGAGCTCGGCGGCCTGGGCCGGCAGCGCCTTCGCGACCGTGGCGTGGTCGGTCAGCGCGGCGACGTCGAGGCCGGCGTCGCGCATCGAGGCGAAGGCGAGCGCGGGGTCGCCGGCGCCGTCGCTGTAGAGCGTGTGGTTGTGCAGGTCGGCGTGCGCGAGGCGGGTGCCCGGGAACAGGCGACTGGCCCGCGACGGGCCGGCGGCGACTCCTCCGAGCGGTGCGGCGAGCGCACCACCGCCCCCCACGAGCAGGGCACCGGCGGCGGTGCCCCCGGCGAGGAAGGTGCGACGGGAGACGGTCATGCCGTCAAGGGTGCGCGACGAGGGTGAACGCGCGGTGTACCGCGAGCGTCACAGCAGCGTGGCTGGAAGGCCCGCGAGCAGTGTTCGTGGCAGGCTGGGCCCTCTTACCCGGAGGTCACCATGGTCCGTTCCTCTGCGCGGGGTCGCCGCGCTCTCCTCGTCGTCGCCCTCGCGGGTGCCGTCGCCGCCCCCGTGGCGGCTGCCGGCCCGACGCTCATGAGCGCCGAGCCTGCCGCCCCCGCAGTGACGTGCCCGGCCGGCACTGCGCTCACGACGAAGACCGCCGGTGAGCGCGCCCAGGAGCGCAAGGCGGCAGGGGCTGCGTTCGAGGAGCTGCTGAGCAGCCTCGACCAGGCTTCCGCCGACCGGGCGGTCTCCTGCCGCCCGGTCAAGCAGCCCGAGCCCTATGCCGAGCTCGCCGCGATGCAGGCGGAGCGCAACCTCATCACCGCGGGTCCGCTGGGAGTCACGCCGCAGGGCGCGCTGCGGGCGGCCGTCCAGGCCAAGCAGGCCCTGCAGGCGGCGACCGGCGTCACAGGGACCTTCGCCAAGCTCGGCACGACCCCGCTGATCGCCGACGACCCTGACGCGCCCTCGGTCGCGGGCCTCGGCCTGGCCGACCAGGCAGGTCGCATCGACAGCTACACCTACGACCCGGTCAACAAGCGGCTGTTCTCCGCGCCGGGCACCGGTGGCGTGTGGGTGTCGACCGACGTCGGGCAGTCCTGGCGGTCCGTCGGTGACTCGCTGCCCTACCAGGCGGTCGGTGCCGTGACGTGGAGCCCGGCGGGCACGCCCGCGGACGGCACGCTCATCGTGGTCTCCGGTGAGGCCTCCGGCGGCGGCAGCGTCTACACCGGGCTCGGCGGCTTCTACAGCACCGACAGCGGCACCACCTGGAAGCAGTCGACCGGCATCCCCGACGGCCTCATGGGCTTCGAGATCGAGGTCGACCCGAGCAACCCGACGATCGTCTACGCCGCGACCTCGCAGGGCCTGTTCCGCTCGACCGACACCGGCCGCACCTACGTCAACGTCAACCTCCCGACAGGGGACTGCGCCGGCAACACCAGCGTCGGCAATGTCTGCCAGAACGCCAACTGGGTCACCGACGTGCAGATCAAGGTGCCCGGTGGTGTCGGTCTCGACAAGGACGGCGGGCAGGTCCTCGCCGCCGTCGGCTACCGTGCCGGCCGCCGGGCCTACCCGGGCACCACCACCCCGCAGTCGCCGGCCAACGGCCTCTACCGCTCCGACACCGGCGCGCCCGGCACCTTCGCCATGCTCGACGTGAGCGGCGACGGCACCACCCCGATCGGCTTCGCGCCGCAGGAGCGGATCGGGCGCATGGAGTTCGGTGCCGCGACCGGGCCGCTGCAGGACCACGACTTCGTCTACGCGATCGTGCAGGACGCCGTGCTCTTCAACGGTGGCGTCCCCGGCATTGACGCCGTCGACACCACGCCGATCACGGCTGCACCCAACAACACCGCGCTCAACGGCATCTACGTCTCCAGCGACTTCGGGACGTCGTGGATGCGGATGGCCGACGAGGTGGAGCTGCAGGCGCCGCTCACCGAGTCGGCGCTGATCGGCACCTCGCAGGTGCTGCTCTACGCCCCCGGTGTGCAGTCCTGGTACAACCAGTGGATCGAGCCCGATCCCACGTCCGCGACTGCGGCGGGCATCCCCACCCGCCTCGTCTTCGGCCTCGAGGAGGTCTGGGAGTCGCGCCTCCCGGGCACCCCGCAGGACGGCCTCACGCAGTCGGTCGAGCCCGCGTCGTTCCGCGTCATCGGGCCCTACTTCTCCGACGACACCTGCGCGTTCCTCGACAACCCGCTGCCGGTCTGCGCGACCCAGCAGACCGAGTCCGGTGACACCACCACCCACCCGGACCAGCAGTCCGGGATCTGGATCCCGCGCGAGGACGGCGGGGTGACGCTCGTCGTCGGCAACGATGGTGGCACCTACTCCCAGTCCGTCGGCGTCGGGGAGGACCTCACCAAGGAGTGGGGCCGCGGCAACCAGGCGGGTTACAACGCCAACACCCTCCTGCCCTACGATGCCTCCGCGGCCAAGGACGGCACCGTGGCCTTCGGCCTGCAGGACAACGGCTCCGGGGTCATCCGGCCCGACGGCCGGGTCGTGGAGACCTTCGGTGGCGACGGCTTCTTCGCCGCCATCGACCCTGACGACAGCGACGTCTACTACAACGAGACGACGCTGGCCGACATGCGCGTGACCCAGGACGGTGGCCGGTCCTACACGACGATCGCGCCGCCGGTCACCAACCCGATGTTCTCCAACCCGTTCGTCATGGACCCGACCGACGCAGACCACCTGCTCACCGGCGGACCGGAGATCGTCGAGCGCACCAGCGGACCGTCGGGCGAATGGGTCCAGGTCTTCAACCTCGACAACGAGGAGATCACCGGGCGTCAGATGACGGCCGTCGAGCTGCACGGCGATGCGGCGTACGTCGGCTTCTGCTCGGTCTGCGACATCGTCAACAAGGACCCCGAGCTCGGGCAGGTCTTCCAGAACGGCCTCGCGACCAACGTCGCCGGCAGCGAGCCGCCGGAGAAAGGCTCGAGCGCAGGCTGGCAGATCGTGCCGGCGAGCGGCCTGCCGAACCGCTACATCACTGGCATCGCGGCAGACCCGGCCGACCCCGAGACGGTCTACGTCTCCCTTGGCGGCTACGCCAACCGCCAGTGGTGGCCGCCGGGCTCGTTCAACGACCGCAACCCCAACTTCGGTGAGGGTCACGTCTACCGCTCCACCGACGGTGGGCGCTCCTTCACCGACGTCAGCGGCAACCTGCCGGACGTCCCGGCCCGCTCCATCGAGGTCCGCGGCAGCCAGCTGATCGTGGGTACCGACGTCGGGATGTTCGTCTCCGACGGTCCGACGTCGCCGACGTGGACGGCACCGCCCGGCCTGCCTGCCGCGCCGGTGGTCTCGGTGAAGAACTGGCCGGGTCGCCCGGACCAGCTCGTCATCGCGACGTTCGGCCGCGGGATGTACTCCTTCACCTTCGGCCCCGGCACCACGGTGCCGCCGCCGGTGGTCCAGCCCCCGCCGCCGAGCGCCCCCGGCGGCGGTGCGCTGCCCGCCACCGGCCTGCCGGTGACGGTCGCGCTGGTCGGACTGCTCGGGATCGCCACCGCCGTCGGCTTGCGCCGTCGGCTGGGGCAGCCCGCGGGTTAGTCGTTCGCGCCCATCGTCGCGACGTGGGACGATGGGCGCGATGACCACACCGACTCCTGACACGTCGTACGACCACCCGTCCGACGCCGGCCCCGACCACGCGATCCGCCTGGACCGCGGTGTCGAGCCGCCTGCCGACGGTGACGGCTTCCACGACATCGAGGGCGAGGGCTTCGAGCTCGAGGAGCGCAACGCGCTGCGGCGCGTCGCCGGGATCCGCACGGACCTCGAGGACGTCACCGAGGTCGAGTACCGCGCCCTGCGCCTCGAGCGGGCCGTGCTCATCGGCGTGTGGACCTCCGGGACCGCCGAGGACGCCGAGAACTCCATGAAGGAGCTGGCCGCGCTCGCCGAGACCGCCGGCTGCGAGGTCCTCGACGGGCTCATGCAGCGGCGCGACAAGCCCGACCCCGCGACCTACGTCGGCTCCGGCAAGGCCAAGGAGCTGCGCGACGCGGTCATCGCGACCGGCGCGGACACCGTCATCTGCGACGGCGAGCTCACCCCGGGCCAGCTGCGCCAGCTCGAGGACCTCGTCAAGGTCAAGGTCATCGATCGCACCTGGCTGATCCTCGACATCTTCGCCCAGCACGCGACCTCGCGAGAGGGCAAGGCGCAGGTCGAGCTCGCGCAGATGACCTACATGCTGCCGCGCCTGCGCGGCTGGGGTGAGTCGCTGTCGCGCCAGGGCGGCGGCGCCGGCGGGTCGGGTTCAGGCGGTGTCGGCACCCGCGGGCCCGGCGAGACCAAGATCGAGACGGACCGCCGCCGGATCCGCTCCCGCAAGTCCAAGCTGGCCGCCGAGATCAAGCTCATGAAGACCGCCCGCGACGTCAAGCGCCAGGAGCGCGAGCGCGGCAAGGTCCCGTCGGTCGCGATCGTCGGCTACACCAACGCCGGCACGTCCTCGCTGCTCAACCGCCTCACCGGCGCGGGCGTGCTCGTCGAGAACGCGCTGTTCGCCACCCTTGACCCGACCGTCCGTCGCGCGACCACGCCCTCGGGGCGCGAGTTCACGATGACCGACACGGTCGGTTTCGTCCGGCACCTGCCGCACCAGCTCGTCGAGGCCTTCCGGTCCACCCTCGAGGAGGTCGCCTTCGCCGACCTGCTGCTGCACGTCGTCGACGGCTCGCACCCGGACCCCGAGTCGCAGCTGTCCGCCGTGCGAGCCGTGCTCTGCGACGTTCCCGGCGCGAAGGACATTCCCGAGGTCGTCGTCGTCAACAAGGCCGACATCGCTGACCCGCTCGTGCTGTCTCGCCTGGCCCGCGCCGAGCGCCACCTCGTCACGGTGTCCGCGCTCACGGGTGCCGGCCTGCCTGAGCTGCTCCAGCTGCTCGAGGACGAGGTCCCGCACCCCGACATGCTCGTGTCGGTCGTGCTTCCCTACACCGCCGGCGCGCTCGTCTCCCGGGTCCACTCCGAGGGAGAGGTCCTGTCCGAGGAGCACCTGGAGACTGGCACAGCCATGCAGGCCCGCGTCGGCGCCGCCCTCGCCGCCGAGCTCTCGGCCTACGCCGTCGCCTGACGCGGCTCCCGGCCGGTCACGACGGGGTCGGGTGCCGGGCCGGGTGCGAGGGCGAGCGGGTCGAGTCGGGTGAGGACGCGCGGTACCCAGTGGGGTTCAGCGCCTGGACCGCTGGCGCTTCCGCGGAGGCGCCACCGGGCGGGTCGAGCAGCCTGAGGCTCAGGCGGCGGCGGTGACCCGACGGCGGACGACGACAGCGGCGCCGAGCAGGACGAGGCCGAAGACCGCGAGCGGCACCCCGCCGGTCGCGGGCAGCGCACCGCCGCCACCCGGAGCAGTGGGCCGCGGCGCGACGACGACCGGCGGACGGGCCGCCGCGGCACCGAAGGTGTAGACCCAGACCGAGCGGCCGTGGGTGGCCGCGACGAGCTTCTTGCCCAACGGGTCGAGGTTGACGTCGAAGGTCGCGACATTCGGCAGACCCTCGCCGAGCCGGGCCCAGGTGCCACCGGTCACCGGAGCGGTGAAGACACCGACGTCGTTGCCGACGATGACGTGCCCGTCTCGCAGGGCGACCGCGTTGGCGGGGACGTCCGGGAGCCGACCGGCGCCCGTGCCGGAGAGGTTGGTGAAGGTCGCGCCCGCGTCCTTGGAGACGAAGATCGCGCCGTCGCGGTTGCCCGGGGCGTTGTCACGCGGGAGCAGCCAGCGGCGGCCGTAACCGCCGACGGTGACGTAGACGGTCTTCGGGTCGGCCGGGTCGATCTCGACGTCGGTGATGTAGCGGTTCGGCAGACCCGCGCCGGCCTTCAGCGACCAGCAGTCGGCCGAGCCGGGGGAGGGCTCGCAGCCGGGGGCGACGTTGGTCGCGATGCCGTTCTGGAAGGCCGACGGGTCGCTGTTGCCCTGCGTGATGATGTCGCAGACCCCGCAGAAGGCGGCGTAGACCGACGAGCCTTGCACGTCGAGAGCGGTCGTCTGGTTGACGAAGCCGGTCCGCGCGTTCATGCCGAGGTCGAACGACACGGCGAAGGCACCGGAGCCCGCGCCGTCGGTCTTCTCCGCGACCTGGCGCCCGCCGATGACGAGGTGCTCGGGGTCGGTCGGGTCCATCTCGAACGGCGTGTAGAAGAGCGGGTTCGTGATGTTGGTCGTGCGGGAGGAGAAGGTCTCGCCACCGTTGGTGGACGACACGAACGCGCCGTTCTGGGTCTCGGCATGGACGATGTTGCTGTCCTCCGGGTCGACTGCGACGTCGACGCCGTCGCCGCCGTGGACCATGTTCGCGGTCCGACTGCCGGGCTCGACCTTGAGCGTGCCGTTGTCCTGCTGGCCCGCGTAGATCGTGCCGTCTCCGCCGATGACCGCGTAGTTCGGCTGGGACGTGGTGTAGCCGACGTTCTGGAACTCCCACGACTGGTTGTCGTAGCCGCCGAGCGGGTTCGCGGTGTCGCCGAGCGGGTCGGCGTTCTGCGCGAAGACGCCGCCGTCGTTGCCGATGTAGAGCCGGGTGCCGTTGTCGCCGATCTTGGCGAACGCAGCGGTGTGCTGGTCGGGGTGCGCGGTCTTGCCCTCATAGGTGGGCACGCCCTCGCAGTCGACGTTGATGGCGAGGCAGGCGTTCCAGTAGCGGCTGATGGTCTTGAACTGCGCCGGAACGCCCGGGACGTAAGGGTTGCCGATCGTGGAGTAGACCTCCTCGAGGCCGACGATGAGGCGGTTCGCGTCGGTCGGGTCGACCTCGATGTACTGGTCGTACCAGGCCTGGACGCCCGGCGCGGACTGCAGCGCGGTCAGCACGATCATCGAGGTCCCCGGGGAGGACACGAAGTTCGACGAGTCGGCCTTGCGGGTGAAGGTCGCGCCGTCGTCGAGCGACAGGTAGATGCCCGCGAGGACGGTGGGACGGACCGGGATGGCGGTCTGGAAGTAGGTCTCTTGCTGGAACAGCCCGGCGTCCTGCACGAGCGCCCACAGGATGTCGGGGTCCTGGCCGTTGCCCTCGGCGTAGGCCAGCGAGGTGCGGCCGATCGGGTCGTCGGTGAGGCCGGGCGCGGTCGCGGTGCCGAGGTTGGTCTCGAGGCGCGTCCAGGTGCCGGGCAGGCCACCCTCGGTGGAGCGGTAGAGGCCGTTGCCCTCACTGTCGGGGTCGCCGGCCGCGTTGGCCTGCTTGCCGCGACGCCAGCCGACGGCCGCGGTGATCTGCATCGGAGTGCCGGGCTTGACCCGGACGTCGGTGACGAAGTTGCCGAAGCGGGTCTTGGTGTAGGGCGCAGTGCCGGCCGCGTTGGTCGGCAGCTTCGCGTCGGCGTAGCTGTCTCCGCCGTCGGTGGAGACGTAGAGGCCCTGGTTGGTGGCGACGAAGACCGAGTCGGCGGTCGCGCCGGACGGCCGGGAGATCGCGATGTGGAAGACCGTCGAGGCCTCGCCGAGGTTGGCGGCGACCCGCTGCCAGGTGCGGCCGTCGTCCTTGGTGCGGTAGATGCCGGTGCCGGACAGGCCGTCGCCGTTGGTGTTGGCCTCACCGGTGCCGGCGTAGACCCAGCCGGTCCGCGGGGACAGGGCGAGCGCCCCGATCGGCATCGACGGCTGGTCGTCGAAGGTCGGCGTCCAGCTGTCGCCACCGTCGGTCGAGCGCCACACGCCACCGCCGGCAGCGCCGGCCCAGACGGTGTTGCCGGTGTTGTCGCGCGGGTCGACGGCGAGCGCGACGGTGCGACCGCCGAGCTCCTCCCAGCCGAGGCTCGCGACCGAGTAGCGCGGGTCGTCGGCGCGGAACTCGTCGTGGCCCACCCGCCAGGTGCCCGACAGCGACGGGCTCGAGGCGACGGGGAGCGCGGCTGCCTGGGCCGCGGCGCCGAGCTTGGCCGAGACGGCCTTGCCCGCGGGCGGACCGTGCACCGCACCGAGCTGCGCGGTCGCCATGAGCTTGTCGCGACCACCCTCGATACGGGGTACGACGGAGCCGTCGGTGCCGGCCAGCAGCTCGCGGACGCTCTGCTCACCGGGCGCTGGAGGGCGCGTGCCCGTCGCGGTGGCCGCGCCGGGGCCGGTCGCGATGAGCAGGCCCCCGACGAGGGCAGCCGCACCGGTCAGGGCGAGCGCCGGGGACAGGGCACGGGTCAGGGGGGTGCGTCGCACAGGTGGCTCCGGGGTTGACGAGCAGCGGTGGAGAGCGGGCGTTCCCGTCGTACGGGGGCTAGATCGACAGGCGACCGAGGTCGACCTTGGTGCCCCTGTCGAGGAAGACCTTCTTGACGACCTTCTTGCGGCCGGGCGCGGTCACGGTGACGGTCCAGAACTCCTTGCCGCGGCCGTCCTGGATCGTCGTCGGGCGGGTCGAGGGGTTGGCGTGGACGGTGAAGGTGCCGTCGGAGCGCACCGTGGTGACCGTCTTGATCGACTCCGCCACGCCACCGTCGGTGCCCGCGTCGACCTCGACCGCCGTCGGGGTCTTGAAGGAGCGGGTCAGCGTGACCGTGGCGCCCTTGGGGGCGCCGTTGACCCGGCCGGTGATGACGCCGTGGTTGCGCGGGTCGGCTGCGGCCTCGGCGAGGATCAGCCAGGCCGGGCGGTTGAGCGCGTAGGTCTTCGGGATCTCCGAGGCGTAGTCCGGGTGGAACTCCTGGTTGTGCTCGAAGGTGTAGACGATCGTGCGCAGGGCGCCGTAGGACCAGTCGCGGCTGGTGCCCGCGGTCGGGTAGAGCGACAGGCCGATCTGGTTCTTGTAGCCGTGGTGGTCGCACATCTTCTCGCCGAGGGCCTCCTGGAACTCGCCGTCGGGCGAGTCGTCGGAGGTGTAGCCCCAGGGCCGCATGCACAGCTGGCCGGACGTGTGGTTGGTGAGATAGGCCGTGGTCTGGTGGGCCTTCATGTAGCCGGAGATGTTGCGGGCCTCGGGCTCGGCGTAGGGCGCGGCGCCGCCGTAGGTCTGCGAGGTCGGATCGGCGCCGCCGCCCTCGCCGCCCCAGTAGAAGGGGTAGTTGCGGTTGGGGTCGGTGCCGTGAGCGTCGGCGTTGAGGTAGCCGTTGACCTCGCCGGCGGCGTAGAGCGCACCGGTGAAGGAGCGCTTGTTCTTGCGCCAGTAGGCGTCGAGCCCCGGCACGCCGAGTGCGGTCTCGGTCGCGGCGTTGGCGACGGGCGCGGTCAGGCCCTCGCGGGAGTGGTTGAAGCCGTCGGGGTTGACCACGGGCACGACCACCACGCGGATCTTCTTGAGCAGCTTCGTGATGCGGTCCTGCGTGCCGTAGCTCTCGAGCAGGTCGAAGGCGAACATGATGGAGTACTCGCTGGAGGGCCACTCGCGGGCGTGGTGGACGCCGTCGACGAAGAACGTGGGCCGGCCGTCGGTGGCGGCTTTGACGGGGTCGTCGGCGATCTCGATCGCGAACATGTCGCGACCCTCGAGCGACGGCTCGGCGAGCTTCACCATGCGGGCCCGCTTGGGGTACTTGGTGGCCAGCATCTGCATGTCGGCGTAGTAGTCGCCGAGCCGGCGGTAGCCGGTGGCGCGCTCGCCCGGCTGCAGCGGCAGGCCCGACGTGCGGCCCGGCGCCGGACCGGTCGGCTGCGAGGCGATGACCTGGTAGTCGACGCCGATCCTGTCGAGGCGGGTCCGGTCACCGGGCCACAGCAGCAGCTCCATCGAGCCGTCGGCGAAGGCCTTGTGGGTGTCGTCGAACGCCATGAGGGCCTGCGCCTGCTTCAGGGTGCGCGGCCGGACCTTCGCGAAGACCGCGCCGTCGGCGAGCACGGTCGTCGCGGGGGCCGCGCCGAAGGACTGGGTCGCGAGCGGACCCGCCCCGACGATCAGACCGGCGTAGGCCGAGCGGCGCAGGAAGGTGCGGCGGTCGAGAGGGGGCAGGGTCACGAGGCGCTCCAGGTCAGGCGGGTGTGCGTGAACCTTCGCCGCCGTCGAGCGGAGTCCTGCCTGTCAGGGGCGGTACTCGAAGATCCACAGGCCGGCGTCGCGGTCGCTCGCCGCGACGTACTCCTTGCCGCCCTGCTGGAAGACCTCGACTCCCCAGAAGTTGTTGCCGTCCGGGGCGATGTAGTGGCCCTTCTCGACGATCTTGTCGTTCTCGATCTCAGCGACCCGGAACCCTGCCGCGTAGTAGGAGAAGTAGAGCCGCGACGGGACGGTCGGGGAGGTGGCGACCTCGTGCACCGACAGGTCGCCGTAGCCCTCCGCGTAGGCCGGGTCGTGGGCCTCCGGGACGGCGTAGGTGTCGAGCTCGGTGAGCTTGCCGCCACCGTTGCGGAACAGGTGCACGTAGCCCCAGCCGTCGAACTGGGAGGAGAACGTCAGGGTGTCGCCGAGGGTGCCGAGCGCGATCGGCGCTTGAGGTCGTGCTCGGCGATGAGCACCGGCCGCTTGGGGTTGGTGATGTCGAGGATGTCGACGTCGGCTTCCTCCACGTTGTCGACGATCACGGCGTAGGCCTTCGCTCCGGCGTCCCACGCGAAGACGCTGTGGATCTCGTTGGCGTCCTTCTTGCCCTCGCCCCTGGCGGTCGTGTCGCCGATGCCCTCGGCGAGCGGCGTCGGGTGGGCCGGGTTGCTGATGTCGTAGAGGTTCAGCCCGCCGAAGCCGGTCTTGTCGTTGCAGGTCTCGTTGTTGGTGATCAGCAGGTCGCCGGTGAAGGCCGGTGTCGTGATGCGGAGCGCCTGCACGCCCTCCCCGGGGTAGCTGCCCTCCTTGGACCCGATGAAGGCGACCTCCTTCGGATTGGCGACGTCGGCGATGTCGACGACGTGCACTCCGTTGTACTTGCAGGTCACGACGCCCCAGGCCGCGAGGTAGGCGTAGTTGCCGAGCACCCCGACGTCGGCGATCTTCTCCGGCACGACGTTCTTGAGCGTGAGCTTGCTGACCACGTCGACGTTGGCGTTGCTCGGGGGCAGGTGGCCTTCGGTGTTGCCGTGCTGGTGGGCGTCGCGGGGGCCGTCAGAGACGTGCTGGCTGCCGTCGGACACGGCTTCCGGGTGGGCCGACACCTGAGTGGCCACGGTGGCCAACCCGGCGAAGGCGAGGCCCAGGGCGGTCAGGCCCCTGGCGAGCGGACGGGACAACTGGGTCGACAGCGCTGCGGACATGACGGACCTCCCCCTTGGGGCCCACCGGTGCGGTGAACCCGCCGGCCCGGCGAGGAGCCGACAGGGTGAGCCTAGAAGCCCTGGATCGTCCTGAGAAGTACCTATTTCGGGTGATTTGTGGAGCAGCGGTCGTTAGACCTTTCGGAGCACCGTCACGACGCGCCCGAGGATCTCCGCGTGGTCGCCGTCGATCGGGGCGAAGGCGGCGTTGTGGGGCATCAGCCAGACCTTGCCGTCGCGCTTGCGGAACGTCTTGACCGTCGCCTCGCCGTCGATCATGGCCGCGACGATGTCGCCGTTGACCGCGGTCGGCTGCTGACGCACGACGACCCAGTCGCCGTCGGCGATCGCGGCGTCGATCATCGACTCGCCGACGACCCGCAGCATGAACAGGGTGCCCTCGCCGACGAGCTCGCGGGGGAGCGGGAAGACCTCCTCGACCCGCTGCTCGGCGAGGATCGGGCCACCGGCGGCGATCCGGCCCACGACCGGGACGTAGGCCGGGGTCGGGAAGGTCTCGCGGCGCGCCAGCTCGTCGTCCTCGACCTGCTGGACGACCTCGCCCGCGGTGCGGACGTCGACCGCGCGCGGCTTGGCGGCGTCACGGCGCAGGAAGCCCTTCTCCTGCAGCTGCTTGAGCTGGTAGGCGACGCTGCTCGTGCTGGTCAGGCCGACGACCTCGCCGATCTCGCGGATCGTGGGCGGGTAGCCGACGGTCGCGACGGAGTGCCGGATGCACTCGAGGATCTTGCGCTGCCGGGTGGTCAGGCCGGCCTCGTCGGGCGGGCCGTCGGGCAGCTCCCGGACGTTGTCCCTGCTGTCGCTCATCGGCGTCTCCTTCGAACGGGGCGAACGGGTTCAGGCGGCCCTTCGACCGTGTGATCGAAGGCGACCGTAGCCCATCAGGAGCCCCTCCGAGCGTGAAATCACACAACCGTTCGACGTGTTGTGGAAATTGTCGGAGCGGTGGGGTACAACTTCGCCAGGGCGTTCGATCGAACGCGCTAGCGAATGCAGGGAGAGAGACCATGACCGAGTACGCCGACTTTGGTGCCCCTGTCGGTGCGCGCACCGGCCTGCCCGCGCGCCGGTTGGCCGGTCCCGCGGGGACCCGGTTGACCCGCCGCGGCCGGCTCGTCGTGGTGGTCCTCGCCGCCGGGCTGCTGCTCGCGGCCTTCTCCCTGGGCCGCGTCGACTCCCAGGCCGCCGTGCCCTCCGACCGGGCCGCGCAGGCCGCGCTGACGCAGACCGTCGTCATGCCCGGCGACACGCTCTGGTCCATCGCGCAGGACCTCGCCCCCGACAACGACCCGCGCGAGGTCGTCGCCGCGATCCGCGCGCTCAACGACCTGGCCGGCGGGCTCGTCGCCGGCCAGCAGCTGCTCCTGCCGGCCGTCGCCTGAAGGATCAGGCAGCAGCGGGGAGCGGGCGGGCCACCGGCTCGGTGACCGCGGCCGGCACCGGGCGGAAGCGGGAGGCCAGCCGCAGGGCAGGCGCCTCGACGAGCCGCCACGACACGATCGCGCACAGCAGCGAGCCGCCGACTCCGAGCGGTACGCCGACCCAGACCGGCAGCGGGTGGGTCCAGGTGGCCCACAGGTAGTGCCACAGGTAGATGCCGTAGGAGCGCTTGCCGAGCCAGGTCAGGACGCGCAGCGACAGGAACCGCGAGACCACGGCCCGCGGCCGCTGCGCGAGGACGGGCACGAGCGCGGAGACCGCGAGCGCGAGCACCAGCGTGCCGACCTTCGCGCGGACCTCGAACCAGGTCATGAAGACCCACCACCACACCATCACCGCGAAGCCGAGCCAGGCCAGCGCGGGCTGCCAGCGGGGCAGGCCGAGCCCGAGCCCGGCGCGGCGGTGCCACACGACGGCCGCGGTCGCGCCGCCGAGCAGCGCAACGGCGCGCACGTCGGTGCCGAAGTAGATGCGGTCCATGTCGCCGGCGGACGGGTCGAAGTAGAGGAACGGGAGTACGGCGGAGACCGCCCCCAGCGCGAGGAGCGGCCAGTGCCGGCGCACCGCGGGCAGCCGCACGAGCAGCAGCACCGCGAGCGGCCACAGCAGGTAGAACTGCTCCTCGACCCCGAGCGACCACAGGTGCGGGATGGGCGCGGCGCCCTCGCCGAAGGCGTGCTGCCAGTTGAGGACGTAGGCCAGCGCGAGCCCGACGTCACGCAGCGCCCCGCTCACGTCCACGGCACTGCCGACGTCGTCGCCCTCGGGGCTGGCCGCGAACCAGGTCGTGTCGTGGAACGCGAGCAGCATCAGCGTCCAGACCCCGAGCATGAGGAACAGCGCCGGGAGCAGGCGCAGGGACCGGCGGGCCCAGAAGCGGCCGAGCTGCAGCCGGCCGTGGACCCGCAGCTCATCGAGCAGCAGCGCGGTGATGAGGAAGCCCGACAGCGCGAAGAAGACGTCCACGGCGGCGGAGCCGCCCGGCAGCGTGCGGCTGTCGCCCCGCGTGAAGTGGTAGACGACGATCGCGACCAGTGCGAAGCCGCGCAGGCCGTCGAGCGCGGGGGAGTGGCCGAGCAGGCCGCGGACCGCGCGGCGGCGCGGATCGAGCGCGGTCGGCCGGGTCGGCCGGGTTGGCCGGGTCGGCCGGGTTGGCCGGGTCGTCGTGGCGGTCGTCACCTTCACAGCACTGCCCGCTTCGAGCGCGGTGGAGACGTGACCTGGCTCTCCGTCACCTCCGGGACAGCACTGACTAGACCTTTCGCCACCTGTGGCCCAGACTTGGAGAAACCTGCACAACAGGCCCACGGCGTGGTGACTTCCACAAGCCGCGTCCTCGCACCTCAGGCCTGACCGGTCAGCCCACGCGCCCACCCAGCGCTCCCGACACGCCTCTGGAGCACTCGATGACCCGCGTGGCGCCCGTCCTCGCCGCTGCAGCCCTGCTCGGCCCGGCCCTCCTGCCCGGCCTGCTGCCGAGCGCGACCGCCGGACCCGCCACGCTCAGCACGGTCATCGTGACGCTCGCGCCGACCTCCCCCGCGCCGGCTGCGGTCGCCGCGCTCACCGCGCCGATCACGGGACCGCTCGGCGGCCGGGTCACCCACGTCTACACCGCCGCGCTGCGCGGCGTCGCCGTCACGGTGCCCACGGCCGCGCTCGGCACCGCCGTCCCGGCGCTGCGCCGGCTTCCGGGCGTGACCGCCGTCGAGCGCAGCCGCCCGGTCGCGGTCCAGGGCACCCAGCGGCCGACCCCCTCGTACGGCCTGGACCGCATCGACCAGCGGGCCCTGCCGCTGAGCCGCACGTTCCGCTACGCCCGCACCGGGGCGGGCGTCACCGCCTACGTCGTCGACACCGGCGTCAACCTCGGCCACCGCGACCTCGCCGGCCGGGTCGCCAGCGGTCTCGACGTGATCGACGGGGGCCGGGCCGACGACTGCAACGGCCACGGCACGCACGTCGCGGGGACCCTCGCGGGCACGTCGTACGGCGTGGCGAAGCGGGCGAAGGTCGTCGCGGTCCGCGTGCTGGACTGCGAGGGCTCCGGCGAGACCGCAGGCGTGATCGCCGGCCTCGACTGGGTCGTGCGGCACCACGCGCCGGGCGTCCCCGCCGTCGCGAACCTCTCCCTCGGTGGCGGCGCGAGCGCCGCGCTCGACAAGGCCGTCGAGCGGGTCATCGCCGACGGGGTCACCGTGGCTCTGGCCGCCGGCAACGAGGGTGGGCTGCTCGGGTCGCTCACCGGTGCGCAGGACGCCTGCTCCAGCTCGCCCGGCCGGGTCGCGGCCGCGCTCACCGTCGGGGCGACCGACGCCGACGACGCGCGGGCGTCGTACTCCTCGATCGGTCGGTGCCTCGACCTGTTCGCGCCCGGCACCGACATCGTCTCGGCCTGGATCGGCTCGCCGACCGCCGCGGCGACGCTGAGCGGCACCTCGATGGCGACGCCGCACGTCGCGGGCGTCGCGGCGCTGGTGCTCGAGCGCAGCCCGAAGGCGACCCCCGCGCAGGTCGGGGCCGCGGTGCTGAGAGGCTCTACCCCTGGGGTCGTCGACAGCCCCGGATCGGGTTCGCCCAGCCGGCTGGTCTTCAGCGGCGCATAGGGCGACCCCCCGAAGCGGTGGACGGGCTGGGTCCTGCTGGGTGGTCCCGGCCCGTTCACCTTCGGCGGCCGTGCGGTAGGGGCAAGCGGCACCCCGCGACGGCGCCCACGAGCGCGGGCGCGAGGCGGTGAGGTGGAACGCGTTGCAGGAGTGTTGCCCTGGCGTGGCGAAGACCCACCACGCACGGACCGGCGCACCGACCCCCCGCGGAGCCCTCCATGCGCGTCCTGTCCCGCCGACCTGCCCTGTTGCTCGCCGCCTTCCTTACCGCAGGCCTCGCCGTGCCGGTGTCGCAGGCAGCAGCCCCCAGCAAGGCCCCGCGCTACGACGCCACCGTCCGCTACACCGAGTTCGGCATCCCGCACGTCGAGGCGCGCGACTGGGGCAGCCTCGGCTTCGGCTACGCCCAGGCGCTCGCCCAGCAGGCGATCTGCACGCTGGCCGACACCTACACGACGGTGCGCGCGCAGCGGTCGCGCTTCTTCGGCCCCGACGCCAGCTACGTCTTTCGCGGCAACGGCGCGACCGTCAACAACCTCAACAGCGACTTCTTCTTCCAGCAGATCATCGACGCGCGCACCGTCGAGACGCTGCTCGCGCAGAAGGGCCCGGGGGCGCCGCGCCCGGAGGTCCGCGAGACCGTCCGCGGCTACGTCGCCGGCTACAACGCCTGGCTGAAGAGCGTCGGCGGCAGCAAGGGCGTGCCGGACCCGACCTGCCGCGGCAAGGCCTACGTCACGCCGATCACCGAGATCGACGCCTACCGCCGCTTCTACCAGCTCGCGCTGCTCGCGAGCGGTGGCGTCGCGATCGACGGCATCGGGGCCGCGCAGCCGCCGCACCCGAGCGCACCCGTCCCGTCGGTCGACGCCGAGCAGATGACTGCGCAGATGGCCGAGGGCCTCGCCAACGAGTTCAAGGGCCTCGCGATCGGCTCCAACGCGGTCGCGCTCGGCAGCGAGTCGACCCAGAACCGCCGGGGCCTGCTGCTCGGCAACCCGCACTTCCCGTGGCTCGGCTCGGAGCGGTTCTTCCAGGCCCACCTGACGATCCCCGGCACGGTCGACGTCGCGGGCGGGTCACTGCTCGGCGTGCCGATCGTGCTCATCGGCCACACCGCGACCCAGGCCTGGTCGCACACGGTCTCCACGTCGTACCGCTTCACGCCCTTCCAGTACCAGCTGGTCCCCGGGTCGCCGACCACCTACCTCTACGACGGCACCCCCCGGAAGATGACGTCGCGGACGATGAAGGTCCAGGCGCTCGTGAACGGCACGCTGGAGACCCGCGAGCGGACCCTGTGGTCGACCCACCACGGCCCGGTCCTCACCAGCCTGCTCGGCCTGCCGGTCTTCCCGTGGACCCCCGCGACCGCCTTCGCGATGGGTGACGCCAACGCGCCGAACTTCCGCTACCTCAACCACTTCTTCGAGGTCAACCAGGCCAGGAGCGCCCCCGAGGTCCTGCAGGTCCTCACGCGCAACCAGGGCATCCCGTGGGTCAACACGATCGCGGCCGACGACCAGGGCAACGCGCTCTACGCCGACATCTCCGTCACGCCCCACGTCACCAACGCGAAGGTCCAGACCTGCGCGACCGCGGCCGGCCAGGCGACCTTCGCGGCGCTGCGGCTGCCGGTCCTCGACGGCTCGCGCTCCGCCTGCGAGTGGGGCACCGACCCCGACGCGGTCCAGAAGGGCACCTTCGGGCCGGGCAACATGCCCGCGCTGCTGCGCAAGGACTACGTCACCAACTCCAACGACAGCTACTGGCTGGCCAACCCCGAGCAGCCGCTCGAGGGCTTCGCGACGATCATCGGTGACGAGCGCGCCGAGCGGACCCTGCGCACCCGCGCCGGCCTGGTCTACGTCCAGGAGGGCCTCGCCAACGGCGGCCGCTTCACCCGCCAGGAGCTGCAGGACCTGCTGTTCTCCTCCCGCCAGCACGCCGCGGAGGTCGTCGGTGACGACGTCGTCGCGATGTGCAAGGCCTTCCCGGGCGGCTTCGCTCCGTCGGAGAAGGGCCCGGTCGCGGTCGGCAAGGCCTGCGACGTCCTCGCGGCGTGGGATCGTCGCGACGGCGTGGCGTCCAAGGGCGCCGTGCTGTTCCGCCGGTTCTGGTCGCGAGTGACCTCGGTGCCCGTCGGCCTGCAGTCCGCGCGCCAGCAGACCGCGCTGTGGCGCACCCCCTTCGACCCCGCAGACGCGGTGCGCACCCCGCGCGGGCTCAACACGGCGCTGCCGACCGTGCAGAGGGCCTTCGGCGATGCGCTCAACGACCTCGCCGGCGCCGGGATCAAGGTCGACGACCCGCTGGGCATGTGGCAGGTCGACGTCCGCCCGGACGGCACCCGCACGCCCTACCACGGCGGCCCTGGCGGGCTCGGCGTCTTCAACGCGATGGCCGCCCCGTGGAGCGCGGACAAGGGCTACCAGGGCCCGCTCGCGCACGGCTCGTCCTACATCCAGACCGTCGGCTTCGACGGTGACGGCTGCCCGGACGCCAAGACGATCCTCACCTACTCGCAGTCGACCAACCCGACCTCGAAGCACTACGCCGACCAGACCCGGCTCTACGCCAAGGGCGGCTGGGTGACCGACCGCTTCTGCGCCGCCGACGTCCGGTCCGCCACGGTGCGGACCCTGCGCGTGCGGGGCTGACCGGCAGGAATCCGGGCCCTGGTGGCGAACACCCCCTCATGACCCTTCGTACGACTGCCCGTCGCTCGTCCGCCCTGCGCCTGCTGACCGCCACCGCGGTCGTCGCCGGGCTCGCCGTCGTCGCGCCCGCCGGTGCCGCGCCGGTGAGCAACGACGCCACCTGGACCGAGGCGTGGATCCCGTCCGGCGACGGCACGATGCTGCACGCCGACGTGATGCTCCCGAAGGAGCGCAAGGACGGCCAGAAGCACCCGATGATCCTGTCGATCGGTCCCTACTTCGGCTCCGGCAGCCAGGGCGCGCCGGCCTACGACCCGATGGGCGAGGGTCCGAGCGACCGCTTCAACGACCTCGTCGAGCAGGGCGAGATCTTCCAGAAGGGCTACGGCCTGATCTACGTCGACAGCCGGGGCTACGGCAGCAGCGGTGGCTGCAACGACCTCGGTGGCCCGGGCGAGCAGTCCGACACCAAGGCCGCTGTCGAGTGGGCCGCGAAGCAGACCTTCTCCAACGGCAAGGTCGGCATGTGGGGCAAGAGCTACGACGCCTGGACGCAGGTCATGGCGCTGTCGCAGAAGCCGAAGGGCCTGGCCGCGACGGTGATCCAGTCGCCGCTCATCGACGGCTACCGCCTCGCCTTCGAGAACGGCGTCCACTGGTCCGCGACCTGGTACGTCACGCCCACCCTCTACACCGACTACGACCTCACTCCGCCGACCCTCAACGACTCGCCCGAGGAGTTCGTCCAGGCGCTGTCCGGTACGGCCACGAACCCGCAGTGCTACGTCAGCAACACCTTGGAGACCGTCAACCCGGACCCGACCACGGCGTACTGGAAGGCCCGCAACATCATCAAGGCCGCGGGCGAGTCGAAGGTCCCGTCGCTGTGGTCGTTCGGCTTCAACGACGTGAACACCAAGCCGACCAACATCTTCCCGGTCTACAGCGCGCTGAAGGGCCCGAAGCGGGCCTGGTTCGGGCAGTGGGACCACGTCCGTGGCAACGAGGACCAGCTCGTCGGCCGTGAGGGCTTCATGGCCGAGGCCATGAACTGGTTCGACCACTACCTCAAGGGCAAGCCGCTCAACAAGAAGCTCCCGGCCGTGGAGATGCAGGACGGCGACGGTGCGTGGCGCTCCGAGAAGGCCTGGCCGCCGAAGGACGCGGTCATGCGCAAGTTCCCGCTGCTGCCCGGCTCCTACCTCGACACGCCGGCCGACCCGGCGGGTGGCTTGAGCCCCGCCGCCAACCGCGCGTCGACCCCGCGCGGCGGCACCTGGACGGTCTCGCAGCCCGCACCGCACGACACCCGCATCGCCGGCCTGATGAAGTTCGACGGTCGCGTCGGTGTGCAGAACCCCGCGGGCGGCAACCTCGTCGCGCTGGTCTTCGACGTCGCCCCCGACGGCAGTAGCCGCCTGATCACGCGTGGCGCGAGCGCGGTCACCAACGCCAACGACGGCGTCGTGTCCTTCGTGACCTGGCCGCAGGACTGGCTGCTCCCCAAGGGCCACCGCATCGCCGTGCAGGTCAGCTCCGACGACGCCACCGTCTACAGCCCGACCCACAAGCCGGGCACGATCACCCTTGACCAGGCGACGCTGTCGATCCCGATCCTCACCGGCAAGCGCACGAGCAACCTCGAGGGCGACAACGCCAGCGCCGCGGCGCGCAACCCCACGCCGACACTGACGACCGAGCTCGAGGGTCGCGCGTCCAAGGCCGACTTCGGCCCGAAGCCGAAGTAGCGCTCAGGCCGGGCTGCTCGTGAGGCAGCCGGCCTTGCGGCCGAGCCTCGCCAGGCCGGCGAGGTCGCCGCGCTGCCAGGTCGCGACCGCGCTCGCCGAGCCCCTGCCGTACATCACCTGCGGCAGGGCCCGGGCGTGCCCGAGACCGACCGCGTGACCGAGCTCGTGCAGGTAGACCGCGCCCTGGGTGTTGCCGGTGCCGAACCCGCGCGGCTTCTTGGCGAGGTCGACGCGGTCGAGCAGGACGTAGCCCTTGCCGATCTGCCAGCGGCCGTCGGTGTGCCAGCGCAGCTGCGCACCGCCGTCACCGACGACGGTGCCGCCGAGGGCCGGGCGCTGCTGCGCGGTGGCGTAGCCGATGACGAGGTCGGTCGTGCCCCAGCCGAGGAACGTCTTGCCGTCGGGCAGGATCGACGTGCGGCCGTCCCGGACGAAGACCAGGCCGGTCGCGGCGCTGATGCGGCGCAGGGCCTCCTCGATGTGCTGGCCGCCGTCGACCGGCGCACCGGTCGCGTTGACGCGCCAGTGGATCGCGCGGCAGGGGTTCCAGCGGGCCGGGCTGCCGTCCTTCTGGTTGGTCGCGAGGAAGCTGTAGTCGGTCGGGCTGCCGGCGACCGCGGTGACGGCGGCCCCGGCGCTGTCCGTGCCGGTCGTGCTGTGGACCAGCGGGGCCACGAACAGGGCCAGGGCGGCCAGGGCGGCGGGGCGGAGGGGGAGGCGCATGGCTCCTGTGTCGGTCCCGCGGGGCCCCGGCTTGTGGTAAATCCGGTACAACCACCCGCAATGACCATCAGGATCCCCCATCGGGACGGGGCCGACAGGGTGACGCCCAGGGCGAACGGATCAGCGGTAGGGCTCGACCGTCAGCACCACGGCTGTCCCCGGCCGGACCTCCTCGCCCGCGGGCGGGTCCTGCGCGACGACGGTGCCCAGCCCGGCGAACGGCGCCGGCAGCCCGCGCCCGTCGAGGACCGTCTTGGCATCGAGCACGTCGAGCCCGGTGACGTCGGGGACGCGCACCTCCACGACGGCAGGCGAGCGGCTCCCCGTGACGAGCAGCGCCGCGACGGCGACGGCGACCAGGGCCGACGGCACGCCGATGAGCACCCGCGGATCGCGCAGTCGCGGGTGCTCCCACCAGCGGGTCGGGGAGGGTTCCCACGAGGCGGTCACGAACGACGAGCCCACGGCGTACGACGGGATCGTCGGCTCGGGCTCGGGCTCCGCGTGCGGGGCCGGTGGCTGCGGCTGCGACGGGAGGTGCCGGCTCGCGAGCGGGTCGGGTGCGACCACGGGTGTGCGGGTCACCGGCGGCGGCGGGATCATCGCGCGGCTCTGCCGGATCGCCGGCAGCTCGGGCCGCGGCTGCACCGGGGAGGTGAAGGGGATCCCGCATATCGGGCAGCGCTCTGCTCCCTCGGCGACGGTGGCCAGGCAGGCCGGGCAGGTGCTCACCGTGATCTCGTCGGCGCGTCCGGGGCCAAGGTGTAGGGCTCACCGTGGCGACAGGTCTCACTGTCGAGTAATCTGATCTGCTGGTGTACCCGTTTTGTGCGCACCTGTCCGTGGGTCACCCTCGAGGTGGCCGGTCGTGGGAGACGCTGTGACCGGATTTGTCTGCCTCGCCTGCCCCGAGCCGGCTGTCGAGGGCGGCTACTACTGCGCGGCGTGCCTCGCCCTCGGTCGCACCATGCGCGCGAGCGCGGCCGGAACGCGCTCGGTCGTGCAGGTCGTGTGCCCGGGCTGTGCGGGCTCGAGCCCGGCGTTCACCGACGTGGACCGTGCCGCCTGCCTGCACTGCTTCATGGTCCTCGACCTCACCGCCGTGGCCGCCCCGGCGCAGCGACGCCCGGGGGGTGGCGCTGGGGGTGGCTCAACTGAGCGGGCGTCGCGCACGGTGACCACACTCCTGCCGGGCGCCTAGCACTACTGCGCGCCCCCGGTGCGGTCGTGCCCTGGGCGGCACGGTCAGGCGCGGCTCATCGGGTGACGGTCAGCCGGTCTTCCACCAGCGTCGCTTCCCGCCACTCTCGCCGTCGCCGTCGCCGTCGCCGTCGCCGTCGCCGTCAGCGCCGGGCGCAGGTGGTGCGGCGTGCAGTGCGGGCGGCGCCGCTGGGGCCACTGCGGGCAGTGGCGCGGGCGCCGAGGCAAGGACCGCAGGGAGCTGGGGGCCCGGCTGGCCGGTCGGCTCGCTCGGGTCGGTGGCGGGCTGCGCCAGGGCCGGCTGGGTGGGTGCTGCGGTCCCCGGGATCGCAGCGGTAGGGCTCGGTCCAGCGGCCGGTCCTGCGGCCGGTCCAGAGGCCGCTGTCGCGGTGTCCGGCGAGACCGGCCGGACGACCTTGCGGACGACCTTCTTCTTGCGCACCGGGGCGGGCGGGTCGGGCATGAGGCCCGGGATCACACCAGGCTCGACCAGAGGCGGCAGCGGTGCCTTGCTCTGGCCGGGCATCCCGTGGTTGTCGCCGAGGAAGCGGCGCGCCGGTGGTACGCCGGTCGGGCCGGTCGGCGGGAGCAGCGCGGCCTGCGACGCGAGCGTCGCAGCGACGGTGGCCGCGATCTGGGCCACGATCTCGGGCGAGAGCTGCGCGCTGGCCGTCGCGGGAAGATGCGCGAGCACGGCCGCCACATCGGCGGGCACGTCGGTCACCGGCGCGGCGGCCGCAGGCGCGGGCGCGGCGGCGGGCGCCGCGACAGGAGCCGCATCAGGAGCGGCATCAGGAGCGGCAGCGGCAAGGGGTGCTGCCGCAGCGGGCACCGGGACAGGGGGTGCCGCGGCAGGGGGTGCCGCGACGGCGGGTTCTGCGGCAGCAGGTTCCGCGGTCGGTAGTGCAGAGACGGGGAGCTCGACGACGGGGAGTGCGGCGACAGGCGGTTCCGAGACGGGGAGCTCAGCGACTGCGGGGTGCGCAGGCGGGGGTGCCGCGATCGGCGCGGGAGCGAGGAAGGGGGCCGGCGCGTCCGCGACGGCGTGGTTGGTCGGCTCGGACGGTGCGAACTCGGGGGAGGCCGCGGGGGAGAAGGCGGCCAGCAGGCGGGAGGTGAGGGCGGGCGGCACGAGCTCGGCGGGCTCCGGCGGCAGGTCCTCGTCGGAGGTGGGGTGGACGAAGGCGGCGGCGAGCGCCGCCGCGACCTGCGCCATCTCGTGGTCTTCCGGGAGGGGCTCGGCTCCGGGAGCGATGTCGATGAGGAGCTCGGGCAGCGGCGCGGCCTGCTCCTCGGTGAGCTTCGCGGCGATCTTCGCGGCGATGCCGACTGCGTCGGGGACGTTCGGGTGGACCGGGTCGGGTGCCCCGACGGCGACCGACTCGACGGCGAGGGGCTTCACGGCCGACAGCGCCGCGAGTGAGGACACGACCGAGGGGGGCGACGCGGCGGGTGCGGCGGGCCCGGGTGGCGAGTCGACCGCCTGGGCCGGGATGGCGGGGGTCGAGGCGGCTCCGAACGACATCGGTGGGGTGCGCCGCACCGTGGAGTCGAACACCCGACCGGGGTCGCCGAGCGGGTACTGCTCGAGGGAGGGGTCGGGGCCCGCGACCGGTGGGGTGTCACCGAAGGCGAAGGAGGCGAGCTGGGGTGCCTTGCAGGAGGGACAGCGCTCCGAACCGTCGGGCACGCTGGCCCAGCAGGTCGGACAGGGGCGCATGCCTGCTTCCTCGGCTGGTCTGGAGCAGATCCTTATCACCCGGACGGCCCAGTCTCGCCCGGATGGCCGTAGTCACCCGTTCGGCCCAGTGGCCGATCGGTCGCGGGGCCGGCGGGGTCAGTCCGGGGTGTGCTCGAGCTCCCACGACGCGGACAGGTCCCCTGCGTCGGCCGGGTGGACCTCGACGAGCGCGGTGAGGCCGGTCAGCGCGAAGACCCGGTAGGGCAGCGGCTGCGCACCGGAGACGACCAGCCGGCCTCCGAGGACGCCCATCCGCTTGGCCGCGGTCGCGAGCACGCTCATGCCGGTGCTGTCGCAGAAGTCGACGCCGACCAGGTCGACGTGCAGGACGTCGGGTCCGGCCTTGGTGCCTGTGAGCAGCGCCTCGCGCAGGGCGGGCACGGTGTGCAGGTCGAGGTCACCGGTGACGACAACGGTGGCGACCCGTCCCGAGGCGCTGAGGGCCACGGACGGCTTCGCGGTCATCGCTAGGACCTCAGCTGGTCGAGCAGGCGGCGCAGGAAGGCGCGGCGGGTGTCGGTCACGGCATCGGTGGCGCGCGGCATGAGCAGCTCGCCGGCCGAGCCGAGCCGGTCGGCCTCGTCGAGGGCGTGCATGAAGTCGCGGACTTGCTCGGCGTGCTCGCGGCGGACCGTGACCGTCACGTCGACGGTGGTGCGGCCCTGGCGCACAGCGGCGGCGACCTGGCGGCGGACGTCGCTGCGCAGCTGGTCGAGCGGGAGCGCTTCCTCGAGCAGTCGACCGGCGACGCCGCGCTGCGGGTTGTCGGCGTTGGCCGCGATCAGGGTGAGCTCGCGGAGCACTCCCTCGGTGTGGGCCTCGCTCGCGGCGGCAGCAGCGGTGTCGAGATCGGTGAGGACGGCGCGCACGACCTCCTCGGCGGGGTCCATGTCCAGCTCGTCGCCCCACGACAGCAGCAGCCGGGTCGCCTCGTCGGGGTCGTCGTCCTGCTCGGAGCTCTCGGCGCCCACGACGAACCACACGACCTTGCCCTCGCCGTCGGGGTCGACGCCCCAGCGGTCCGCCACGGCGGACACGAGGAGCAGACCGCGGCCGGTGACGGCGGTGGGGTCCAGCATGCTGAAGGCGGGGCTGAGCGCACTGCCGTCGCGGACCGCGATGCACACGCCCCCGTCGACGAGCCGCACGGTCAAGGAGATGGGCTCGCGGCCGTGGAGCACGGCGTTCGTGACGAGCTCGGTCGCGGCGAGCTCGACGTCCTCGCGGCGGTGCGCGGCGCTCGTCTCGTCCAGTGCGGCGAGCACGAACCGGCGGGCCTCGGGGACCGAGGTGGGCACGGCGTCCAGGTGCAGGACATGCGGTGCGTCAAGGGGGGATGTCAGCGGCTGGTCCCCGCCCTCGCGCGCGTAGCCGCGCGCGGCGTCGTGCTCCATCATCCGTCCTTCCGGTCTCTCCGGCTCCCGCCACGATAGGCACTCGGTCCCGCTCGCGCGAGCCCTGCGCCCCCTTCGGGTCGGCTTCGGTACGTGCTCCTCCACGTCGTACCCGGGGGTCGCTGGGGCCTAACGCGCCATGGCCCAGGTCTCGTCCAGGACAGGACCTCCTGCGCGGCGCCGGGGACCTTCGTCCCTGGTGGCTGTCCCGCGGTGGGGCCACGGTGGTCCTACTGCGACGGCGCTGCCCCTCCGGACGCACCGACCACCGGACCCACCTCAGGGAGATCCTCATGACCCGCACCGCACACGCCCCCCGCACCCTCCTGCGACGCCACATCGACCTCGACGCGTCGAGCCCGGCGCCTGGTGTCGGCCACGCGCCGCACCCGGCCAGCCGCATCACCCGCCTGCTGGGCACCCTCGTCCTCGCCGCGGGTGTGGTCCTGGCCCTCTCCGGCGCCGCGACCTGGACCCTGGTCCAGACCAGCCTCGCCGACGAGCGCATCACCGTCGCGGAGGACGCGAGCTGGTTCGCCGGCCAGGACGTCAACGGCCCGTTCACGGCCTTCAGCCAGGCGCAGACCATCGAGAAGCACGCGCTCGAGTCGAGTGGTGGCAAGACCTACGCCGAGCTCGACCGCAAGGACCCGGTCCGCGCCACGGTGATGAACGGCTCGTTCCTCCGCGCCAGCCTGTTCACGTCGGTGCTGGCCTTCGGTGTCTCCGCGATGGCGATGGGCCTCGGCCTGCTGTTCGTCGTCGTCGGGATCGCCCTGCGGCGTACCGCAGCCAGCGCTCCTGAGGGGGTCCGCGCTCTCTGACCCCGGCGCGGACTGCAGTGCCCCGGCCCCGCACCCCCCGGCGGGTCGGGGCACTGCTTTGCCCGGGACCGGGTGGCGCCGGTGCGGGGATCAGGTGAGCGGGGCCCACCAGCTGAGCTGGGCGCCGCCGGTCTCGCGCTCCTCCAGCAAGCAGCCGCCACCGTGGCGCTGGGCGCGGGCGGTGAGGTTCGCCAGCCCGTTGCCCGAGCCGTCGCCGCTGTCCACGCCGGGGCCGATGCCGTCGTCGCGGACCTCGAGGCGGACCTGGTCGGTGACCTTCACCGTCACCTCGACGTGGCTGGCCTTGGCGTGGCGGGCGACGTTGGACAGCGCCTCGCGCAGGACAGCCAGCAGGTCCTCCGCGACGTCGTCACCGACGGCGGTGTCGACCAGGCCGGACAGTCGCAGGGCCGGCTCGGAGCCGATCACCTCGGCGCCCGCGTCGACGACGTCGAGCAGCCGGGCCCGCAGGCTGGGGCTGCCGGGCGTGACGTCGCGCTGGATCGCGTGGATCGTCGAGCGGATCTCGCGGATCGTCGTGTCGAGGTCGTCGACGGACTCGCGCAGCCGCTCCGCGAGCTCGGGCCGGTCGACCAGCCGGGACAGCCCGTCCAGGCGCATCCCGGTCGCGAACAGCCGCTGGATGACCAGGTCGTGCAGGTCGCGGCCGATCCGCTCGCGGTCCTCGAGCAGGCCGACCTGCTCGGTGTCGCGGCGACGCTGCGCGAGCTCGAGGGCGAGCCCGGCTTGGCTGGCGAACGCGCGCAGCTCGTGGGTGTGCGTGGAGCGCAGCCCTGGCTCGTCGGCCGCGGACGCCACGATGAGCAGCCCGCCGACGGTCGGCAGCGGGACGAGCAGGGCCGACGACACCGGGCAGGCCGACAGGACCTGCGGGACCGCGTCGCCCGAGACGAGCAGCGGCTCGCCGGTCGCGACCACGGCGCCGAGCGGCGTGCCCGCGAGCGACAGGACCACGCCGGCGAGCTCCGGTGGACCGTCGACGACCTCGACGAGCAGGTGACCGGCGGCGACGGGCAAGGCGATGCAGGAGTACGACGCCTCCGCCAGCACACGAGCCCGGGTCGCGACGAGCCGCAGCACCTCCTCCGGCTCGGTGCCCGACAGCAGCGCGGTCGCGACCTCGGCGCCCGCTGCTCGCCAGCGCTCGCGGCGCTGCGCCTCGTCGTACAGCCGGGCGTTGTCGATCGCCACGCCGGCGGCGGTCGCGAGGGTCAGCACGACGGCCTCGTCGCCCTCGTCGAACGCCCGGCCGCCGCGCTTCTCGGTGAGGTAGAGGTTGCCGAAGACCTCGTCGCGCACCCGGACGGGCACGCCGAGGAAGCTGTGCATCGGCGGGTGGTGGGCCGGGAAGCCGTAGGTGGCCGGGTGGGCCGACAGGTCCACCAGGCGCAGCGGGACGGGGTGGCGGATCAGCTCGCCGAGGATGCCCTCGCCGTGGGGGAGCGGGCCGATCCGGGCGCGGGTCTCGTCGTCGATGCCGACCGCGAGGAACTGCGACAGCCCGCCCCAGTCGCCCACGACGCCCAGGGCGCCGTACTCGGCGTCGGACAGCTCCATCGCCGCCTCGACGATGCGTCGCAGCACCACCTGGAGGTCAAGCGCGCTGCCTACCGCCAGGACGGCGTCGAGGAGGGTGCGTTCCACGACCAGACCTTGTCACGGCTTCGGTGCGGCGTCAGGACCTTGGTCCTCCCCGTCCTGCCCGTGCGGCCCTGGTGCGGAGCCGGGCGTCGTCGGAATGTGGGAGCTCCCCTGTACAAGGAGCCCCGCGATGACGCCCGAGCAGCTGCAGACCGCGATGGAGGCGGCCATCCACGCGCCGTCCCTGCACAACTCCCAGCCGTGGCACTTCTCGCTCGACGGTGAGGGCGCGCTGCTCGTGCACGCCGACAGGCGGCGTCAGCTGACCGCCCAGGACGCGGACGGGCGCGAGCTGGCCATCAGCTGCGGCGCGGCCGCCGCGCACGCCCGGACGGCTCTGCGCGGCGAGGGCCACGCGGTGCGGTTGACCATCCGCCCCGATCCCTACGACCTCGACCTGCTGGCGCGCATCCAGGTGATCGGGATCGCCTGGCCGTCGCACGAGGAGCAGCGGCGCGCCGACGCGCTCGCGCTGCGGCGGACCGACCGCACGCCGTTCGCGGACGCACCTCTGCCGGACTCGCTCGTCGAGGAGCTGTGCTCGGCCGCCGAGGTCGACGGGGCCTGGGTGCGGGTGCTCGACCGCGACGACGAGGTGGAGCTCGCGGTGCTGCTGTCCGCGGCCGACGCCCTGCAGCGGCTGGACCTGGCCGTGCAGGAGGACCTGCGGCGCTGGACGCGCGAGGGCATCGGCAGGCCCGACGGTGTGCCGTCGGACCAGCACCACAGGCCTGGCTCGCCGGTCGTGCTGCGCGACTTCGGGCCGCACCTGCCGCACGCCGACGCTGCCTCGGGGGCCGTCCCAGGGGCCGTCACGGACCCGCCGCACGCGGAGCACCCGGTGCTGCTCGTCGTCGGCACCGACGGGGACACCGCGGCCGACTGGGTGCGGGCGGGCGTGGCCCTGTCGGACCTGTGGCTGGCCGCGACGGCCCGCGGCGTCGTGGCCTCACCGCTGAGCCAGGTGATCGAGGTCCCCGCGACGCGGGCCCGGCTGGGCGCCGCGCTGCGCGTCCTCGGTCGTCCTCAGGTGGTGCTGCGCGCCGGCTGGCCGCAGGGCCTCGGGTCGCCGCCCACCGGCAGGCGCGCGGCGCACCTGGTCGAGCCTCCGTCAGCCGGCTGAGGGCCGGTCGCGGCGGGCGCGCTCCTGCTCGGCGACGACTGCGGCCTGGGTGCGGCGCTGGAGGCCGAGCTTGGACAGCAGCGACGAGACGTAGTTCTTGACGGTCTTCTCCGCGAGGTGCAGGTCCTCGCCGATCTGGCGGTTGGTGAGGCCCGCGCCGATGAGGTCGAGGATGCGCCGCTCCTGGTCGGTGAGCGCCGCCAGCGGGTCCTGCTCGGTCGGCCGGCGCAGCCGCTCGAGGACCTGCGTCGTCGTCACGGGGTCGAGCAGGCTGCCGCCGGCGGCGACGGTGCGGACGGCGCCGATCAGGTCGGAGCCGCGGACCTGCTTGAGGACGTAGCCGGACGCCCCCGCGAGGATCGCGCCGAGCAGCGCCTCCTCGTCGGCGAACGACGTGAGCATCAGGCAGGCCAAGTCCGGCATCTTGCTGCGCAGCTCGCGGCAGACCGTGACGCCGTCGCCGTCAGGCAGGCGGACGTCGAGCACCGCCACGTCGGGCTTCAGCGCGGGGACGCGCGCGAGGGCTTCGGCCGCGGTCGACGCCTCGCCGACGACGGTCACGTCGCCGTCCGCCTCGAGCATCTCGGTGACGCCACGGCGCACCATCTCGTGGTCGTCGAGGAGGAAGACCCGGATCGTCACGGCGCCGATGCTCCCACGCGTCGGGGGCCGTGCGGGCTCCGGCCACGGACAGGGGTGCAGGTCAGGGTGGCGATCAGGCAGGTGCCGGCTGCAGGAAGCGCAGCGACCCGGTGAGGTCGCGATCGCCGAGGGCCGTGACGGCAGCGACCACCCGCCCGATCAGCGCGCGGTCCTGCGGGAACGCGCGCGCACCCAGCAGCAGGACGCCGGCATGCGTGCGGTCCGTGGCTCGCCACTGCTGGTCGAGTGCCACGAAGTCCGCGATGTTGAAGGTCACCACGACCCTCCCCTCGGCGGTCGCTGCGGCGAGGACCACGTCGTCGGACGCACCGACGAGCTCGCGCCGGGTGACCACGGCCTCGACGTCGAACCCCCGGTCGCGCAGACCCTGCGCGAGTGCCTCGCCGAGCATCTCGTCGAGCAGCAGCCTCATCAGCGCAGGAGGCTGTCGACCTTGGCCTGCTGGGCCAGGCCGCGCACCTCGAGGTCGTCAGCGTGGGCGATGAGGGCCTCGACCTCGTCGGGGTAGGCGGACCAGTAGCCGACCGCGATGCGCAGGACCGCCGGGGGCAGCCCGGTGTGGGTGGCGAGCATCGCGAGCAGCGCGGTCTCGTCGAGGTCGGGCTCGGCGGCGCGCGCCGACCGCACGGCGCGCACGACCTCCCACACGTCGGGCCCTGCGACCAGGCCGGCCCGCCGCCCGGCCGCACCGTCGCGGAACACCACCCCCGGGTGCTCGTCCATCCGCAAGCCCTCGTCGACGAGCCGGGCAGCGACCGACGACGCCGACAGCCCGGGGTGCCTCGCGACGTACGACGACAGCCGCTGGGTGACGCCGGTCTCGAAGCGGATCGACCTGGGGGTGCTCACAGAGCGACTTTACTACGTCGTAGTCGGTTGTCGTCACGGCTCGGGGTGACGTGTGTGCGCTGGCGAGGTGCACTCGATCGAGTGCCGGTGCTCGTGATCAGGTGCACCTGCACTCCTTCGAGTGCAGCTCTGAGGTGGACAGGGCCCGCCCTGGCGCGGCGCGAGCGGGCGAGCGGCCACGGGGCGGGCGAGCGGCGCGGCGGGAGTGTCGGACCCCGGTGCCAGGGTCGGTTGTGTGCAGAGCCGCGTGGACAACCAGGGCGGGTACGACGGCGCGCGACCGCAGCTGACCCGGACGGCTGACGGCCCGCGACCGAGCCCGGGGCGGCCAGCACCCGGCCTGCTGTCGCGGCGGGGCGCGCGACACGCCGGGCGACACGCCGGGGTGGGCGCGACTTCACGCTCGACGACCTGCGACTTCGCGAAAACTGTCCCGTTGCGCTGGACACCAGCCGTGCCCCACGCCTACCTTCTCGGCACAACATCTAGTACTTACACCGGTGTAGTTCTCCACATGCTGTGGGCAACCGCATCCACAGGTGTGGACGAGCGACCGGACGCGTGAGCGGGTCAGACAGGGGGCAGGAGACCAGTGCGCTGCCCCTTCTGCAAGCACGCGGACAGCCGCGTCGTCGACAGCCGCGAGGCCAACGACGGGGACGCGATCCGGCGTAGGCGCTCGTGCCCCGAGTGCGGCCGTCGCTTCACCACGGTGGAGGAGACCTCTCTCGCGGTGGTCAAGCGCTGCGGGGTGACCGAGCCCTTCCGGCGCAGCAAGGTCATCAGCGGCGTCCGCAAGGCCTGCCAGGGCCGCCCGGTCGACGAGGACGCGCTCGCGCTGCTCGCCGAGCAGGTCGAGGCGACCTGCCGGGAGCTCGGGGGAGCGGAGGTCGCGGCCAACGACGTCGGCCTCGCGATCCTCGCCCCGCTCAAGGAGCTCGACGAGGTGGCCTACCTCCGCTTCGCGAGCGTCTACCGCGGCTTCGAGTCCCTCGCGGACTTCGAGGCCGAGATCAGCGCCCTGCGCGCCTCCCGGCCGGACACGGTCGACCTCGAGCACGAGACCGGCCCGCCCGGTCGCCTCGTCCCCGCCAGCTAGCGCCGGCACGGGACCCCGCCCCGAGCGCACGCCCCTGCTCAGGGCACATCAGTTCCAGGACTTCAGCACGGCCACGCAGCGTTCTACCTACAGACGACGAAGAGGACACAGGCATATGACGGAGACGGTCAGCGGACCCACCAGCGCCACCCAGGGCAGCAACGGCGCCCCGAAGCAGCGCAAGCAGCGGCTGCGCCTCGAGCGCGTCTACACGACCGCCGGCAGCCACCCGTTCGACCTCGTCGACTGGGAGCGCCGCGACGTCGTCATGACCAACTGGCGTGACGGCTCGGTCAACTTCGAGCAGCGCGGTGTGGAGTTCCCCGTCGCGTGGAGCGTCAACGCCGCCAACATCGTCACCACCAAGTACTTCCGCGGCGCCGTCGGCCACGACAACCGCGAGTGGAGCCTCAAGCAGCTCATCAACCGCGTCGTCGACAAGTACACCGCGGCGGGCATGGAGCACGGCTACTTCGCGACCGACGAGGACGCGGAGATCTTCGACCACGAGCTCAAGCACATGCTGCTGCACCAGGTCTTCAGCTTCAACAGCCCCGTCTGGTTCAACGTCGGCACGACCGCCCCGCAGCAGGTCAGTGCCTGCTTCATCCTGGCCGTCGACGACCACATGGACTCGATCCTCAACTGGTACCGCGAGGAGGGGATGATCTTCAAGGGCGGCTCGGGCGCCGGCCTCAACCTCTCCCGGATCCGCTCCTCCAAGGAACTGCTGTCCAGCGGTGGCACCGCCTCCGGCCCGGTCTCCTTCATGCGCGGCGCGGACGCGTCCGCCGGCACCATCAAGTCCGGTGGCGCCACCCGCCGCGCGGCCAAGATGGTCGTCCTCGACGTCGACCACCCCGACATCGAGGAGTTCATCGAGACCAAGGCGCGCGAGGAGGACAAGATCCGCGCGCTGCGTGACGCCGGCTTCGACATGGACCTCGGCGGCAAGGACATCGTCAGCGTCCAGTACCAGAACGCCAACAACTCGGTCCGCGTCAGCGACGAGTTCATGCGCGCGGTCGACGGCGGCAAGGAGTTCGGCCTGCGCGGGCGCCTCGACAACAAGGTCATCGAGACCGTCGACGCCAAGACGCTGTTCACCAAGATGGCCAAGGCCGCCTGGGAGTGCGCCGACCCCGGCATCCAGTACGACGACACCATCAACGACTGGCACACCAACCCCGAGACGGGCCGCATCACCGCGTCCAACCCGTGCTCGGAGTACATGAGCCTCGACAACTCCTCCTGCAACCTCGCCTCGCTGAACCTCATGACGTTCCTGCGCGAGGACGGGACCTTCATGGCCAAGGAGTTCGCGAAGTCCGTCGAGCTCATCATCACCGCGATGGACATCTCCATCTGCTTCGCCGACTTCCCGACCGAGCCCATCGGTGACACGACCCGCGCCTACCGCCAGCTCGGCATCGGCTACGCCAACCTCGGCGCCCTGCTCATGGCCACCGGTCACGCCTACGACTCCGACGGTGGCCGCTCGCTCGCGGCGGCGATCACGTCGCTGATGACGGGCACGGCGTACAAGAGGTCGGCGGAGCTCGCAGCGATCGTCGGGCCGTACGACGGCTACGCCCGCAACGCCGACGCCCACAAGCGCGTGATGCGCAAGCACGCCGCGGCCAACGACAGCGTCCGCACGGTCGGCGCCGACGACGCGCGAGTCCTGCACGAGGCGACAAAGGCGTGGCAGGAGTGCCTGGCGCTCGGTGAGAAGAACGGCTACCGCAACGCGCAGGCGTCGGTCATCGCGCCCACCGGCACGATCGGTCTGATGATGGACTGCGACACCACCGGGCTCGAGCCGGACCTCGCCCTGGTGAAGTTCAAGAAGCTCGTCGGTGGCGCCTCGATGCAGATCGTCAACCAGACGGTCCCGCGCGCGCTGCGTGCCCTGGGCTACCAGGAGGAGTCGATCGAGGCGATCGTCGAGCACATCGCCGAGCACGGCCACGTCATCGACGCCCCCGGCTTGCGCCAGGAGCACTACGAGGTCTTCGACTGCGCGATGGGCGTGCGCTCGATCTCCCCGATGGGCCACGTCAAGCTGATGGCCGCGATCCAGCCCTTCGTCTCGGGCGCGCTGTCCAAGACGGTCAACCTGCCTGCCGAGGCGACGATCGAGGACGTCGAGGAGGTCTACTTCCAGGGCTGGAAGATGGGTCTCAAGGCGCTCGCGATCTACCGCAACAACTCCAAGGTCGGCCAGCCGCTGCAGGACAAGAAGGGCTCCGAGGCCACTGGTAATTCGGCAGAGGACGATGTCCTCGTGGCCACCCGACCGACCCGCAAGCGCCTGCCGAAGAAGCGCCGCTCGCAGACGATCTCGTTCTCCGTCGCCGGGGCCGAGGGCTACATGACGGCCGGCGAGTACGAGGACGGCCAGGTCGGCGAGGTCTTCATCAAGATGAGCAAGCAGGGCTCGACCCTCGCCGGGGTTATGGACGCCTTCTCGGTGTCGATCTCGATCGGCCTGCAGTACGGCGTGCCGCTGCGCGCGTTCGTCACGAAGTTCACCAACATGCGCTTCGACCCGGCCGGCATGACCGACGACCCCGACGTGCGGATCGCGCAGTCCGTCATGGACTACCTCTTCCGCCGCCTGGCCCTGGACTACCTCCCCTACGACGACCGCGCCGAGCTCGGCATCTTCACCGCCGAGGAGCGCGCCGCCACGGTGGCCGCGTCCTACGGCTCGGCGCCCGCCGTCGCGGACGAGGACGTCGACGTCGAGGGCCTGGCCCAGTCGGTGCCCGTCGAGACCCCCCGCGCTGTCGCTCCGGTGGCGTCGGTCGGCTCGTCGACGGAGCTCATGGAGGCCCAGCAGGGCATCGGCGCCGACGCGCCGCTCTGCATGACCTGCGGCGTCAAGATGCGCCCGGCCGGCTCCTGCTACGTCTGCGAGTCCTGCGGCTCCACCAGCGGCTGCAGCTAGGCCGCCACGCGGTAGGCGCGCGGGGATCCGTCCCGCGCGCCTTCCGCATGTGGTGTGTCGGTCACCCGTTGTGAAGCGCCTCCCTGAGGTGTTCACTGTTCACGTGCACGCAAACACTGAACGTGGGTGGCAGGAGGTCATCGAGGACCTCAGTGCCGTGGGTCTGCGCGCCACGAGCGGCGGCCGTCGGTACGACCTCGTTCTCGACATCGACGGGCGGACGTGTGGCGTCGAGGTCACGCGCGCCTCAGTCGTCAGCCCAGCCCACGTGCACGCGCTGTCCCCGCGCGAGGGGACCGATTCGGCTGCCATCTCCCTGCTCGTGGCCGATCGCATCTCCGAGGCCGCCCGCCGACTGCTCGTAGACCGCGGGTGGTCATGGCTCGACATGCGGGGTCACGCCTACGTGCGCGCCCCCGGAGTGCTCGTCGATGCCAGCTTCCGTCCGCGCGACGTCGTCCCGACGCCACGCTCGGCCGGCCGCGCCTGGCGCGAGGTCTGCTTCGCGCTGCTGCGCGAGCCCCAGGTGGCGGTCGGCGTGCGGCCGCTCGCGCGGATGCTCGATCTCTCACCGGCTGCGGTGTCGGGGGTCCTGGCTCAGCTCCGCGAGGCGAGTCTGCTGGATCGCGATGGCCGTCCGTTGCTGCCCGAGCTGTTCTGGGTCCTCGCGGAGCGGTGGGAGGTCAGGAGGGTGGCCTTGCGGCGGGCCCCACAGCCTCAGGACCCGGACCTCGAGCTCGGACTCGACACGAGCCAGGCAGCTCCAGGTATCCCCACGGGGACCCGCGGTTGGGCCCTCACCGACACCGTCGCGGCCACGCTCTACGGCGCGCCGCTCGGGGTCGGTACGGGATGGCCACCGGACTTCTACGTCCCCGACTCCGTCGTACTGCGCCGTGCTGTGCGGGCGCTCGGCCAGGCCGAGACCTGGGACGACCGTGGTGCCACTGCCGCGGTCGCCCCCGTCCGGCAGGTGTGCTCGCTGCGGCAGAACGCACCGGACACTCACGTCCCGGGTACGCACTGGCTGCTGGCCGATCCGCTCGCGGTCGCCCTCGACCTCGCGCAGGACACCTCCCGAGGAGTAGAGGTCCTGAGAGACTGGACACCACCGGCCTGGGCCGCGCGGGTGTGGGCATGACGGTCAGCGTGGCCCTCGTGGTCGCCGAGAACAGCGAGCTGATCGGTCTCGTCCGGGCCCTCGCCGCGCTGGAGCGGCAGGACCTTCCCGAGCACGCGCTCATCGGTGGTGTCGCTGTCATGACGCGACTCGCTCAGGCGCATCGCGTCACGCTCGACGTGGACCAGGTGCTCCGCGAGACGGTGCCGTCCACCGTCGACAGCCTGGTGGCTCGACGGGCCGCACAGCGCGTCGGTGCCCACGTGGAGCTGCCCGGTGGAGTCCGACTAGACGTCATCTCCACGCTGGAGCAACCACTCGAGGAGGCCGACCTCCCCGACGACGACGCCGACCGACTCTTCCTCCTCGCGCACGAGTGGGCCCTGGTGAGTGCCGAACGGGTCGAGCTGAGCGTTCACGTCGCCGGAGCGACAAGGCCGGCTGCTCTGGCTGCCCTACCGGTCGCGACGGCACCAGCGCTGTTCGTCGCGAAGCTGCAGGCTGCGACGCGGCGCCCGCAAGCCACCCTGGCCAAGCGGGGAACCGACGTGGACGACGCCCGGCGGCTGCTGGAGAGCGTCGGATCCGCAGCCGTGGCGCGTGGGATCGCGGATGCCCCAGATGGCCTGACGGCGCTCACTGCCCGGCTCGTCGACCGTCTCCTCGTCCAGGACTCCGAACGCAGCGTCCTGTGGATCAAGCAAGCCGGGGCGCCGGGAGGAGGTGCCGTCTCTCCCGACGAGCTTCGCGATCTGGGCCTTCGGCTTCACCGCGCACTCACGGGTTCGTAGATCTGTGCCGCGCGCCCTCGTCGCGACGTGCGTCAGGTGCGCACCGACGACTACTACCTACCCCGCGCCTCCCCAGATCTCGTCGAGCTCGGCGAGGCCGGCGGGGCAGACCAGGTCCTTCCGGCGTGAGGCTGCGCGGCGGAAGGTGTTCATGAGCACCTCGCAGTCGCAGCAGCAGCCGCCGTGCGCCTGCACGAAGTCGAGGACCGGGCGTCCGCGGATCGTGCGGGTGTTGGCCCAGGTGATGGTGAAGCGATGCCCGCGGCACCCGAACTCCTGCAGCATCCGGCCCAGGTAGTGGTAGAGGCACTCCGCCGGCTGCGGGGCCGTCAGCTCCGCGGAGTGCATGGTCAGCGCCTTCTCGGCGTCATCAGCGATCGTCATGCCCGGCACCCTGACGACGCCCTGCGACAGTCGGACCCCAATCGTCCACAGGGCCCGCCCCGGTCGCGCAGGTCGTCAGACGACGGCGCGGAGCCGAGTCGCACCGTCGCCGCTGACCAGGGTCGGGGTCGTCCCTGCGGGGCCGGTCGTCGACAGCAGGTTGCGCCAGCCGTGATCGGTGACGAGCAGCCAGTCCCCGACGTACGCGTCCATCTCGCCACTCGCGTTGAGCCAGCTCGACCACCCTCGGAACTCGCGACGGGCGGGCACGGTGCGGCCGAGGCGGCGTCGGACCAGGTGGGCCGTGCGGTCGCGCGCACGTCGGTCCGCGGACCACTCGCCGGCTCCCGCTCGACGAGCCGCGGCAGCGATGCCGTCGCCCGTCCGGTCGCTCTCGAGGTCGGGGAGCTCGGCCACGCCCAGGACCTCGCCGGTCGTGTTGCGTACGACGACGACCAGGTCCGGACCCGGCCTGAGCAGGTGTCGGCGTGCGAGCTCGTCGAGCAGCACGCGGGGGTGGTGGAGTCCGCCGGGGTGGCACTGGGCGCAGTCATCAGCCATGCCTCGACCTTGACCGATCCGCGGCCCGAGCGGGCCGTGCCTGTGGACGACCGAGCCTCCTGTGGACAGCCGGGCCCTGGGCGCCGGCGGGTCTGGCACCGTCCCGGCGACCGAGAGGAGCGGGACATGGGCTACAGGGTGACGGCGGTCGGGCACATCGATGTCCGTCCAGCGTTGAACGACGAGGAGTTCGAGTACCTCATGGCCTTCGCCGAGAGCAGGCGCTGGCGGCGCTCGTCCGACCTGTGGGCGGTGCCGTCCTCGCCCTTCGGGATGGACGACGAGTACGACGAGGTCGAGGCCTACAACGACCCGCCGGCGGGGCAGCCGGGACTGTGGTGCCCGTGGGTGCCGGCGTGCGAGGGCAGGTGCCTCGTCGTGCGCGACGCGCATGACGGCAAGCACTACGGCCTGACCCGGTGGCTGGCCTACCTGGACGAGACGTTCCTGCGCCGCGGCGCTCGTGCGCAAGGCGCTGCCGGCTTCGATGCCTTCACGTTCGACCACGAGCTCGGTGGGGTCGTGGCTGCCCACCGCAGTGACTCTGGCGAGATGTGGCTCGTCCGCCCGCGCGCTGGTCGGGTCGAGGAGGAAGTGCTCCGACAGGGCGACTCGCTCGCGGAGCAGATTGCGTACGAGGAGGGATGACGCCGCAGGTGTACGTGGACGCGGCCGTCGAGCTCGTGCTGCGGCGCCAAGGCATGACTCGGGCAACAGGGCTGCCTCGTTGACACTCTATGGCCTAAAAGCCATAGTGACCGCGAGGTGAGGGACATGAGCGAGTACTCCGACGTCGTCAAGGCCCGACGTGCACGCATGTCCCCCGAGGGCCGCACTCAGGCGCAGGTCTTCAACCGCGGCGCTACCCTCGCCGCAGACGTGCTTGCCCTACGACTGTCGCGCGGCTGGACCCAGATCGATCTCGCAGAGCGCAGTGGCATCGACCAAGCCGACATCAGCCGCATCGAGCGCGGTCTGGCCAACGCGACGGAGACGACTCTCGGGCGGCTCGCTGACGCACTCGGCGCCGAGCTGCACATGGTGGCTCGCGAGGCAGCTCCGTGACTCGCTCGCGGAGCGGCTGGCGTCCGAGGACGGATGGCGTCGCTGATGCCAGACGCGCTAGACGGGTCCGATCGAGTGCGCCACGATCGTGGCCATGGGTGTCGAGCCGCTGCGATCCGTCCGTGACCACCTGTCCGAGGTCGTCGACCGGGTCGAGAAGCAGCACGAGCGCGTGACCATCACGCGACGCGGGCGGGCTGTCGCCGTGCTCATCAGCCCGGAGGACCTGGCGGGGCTCGAGGAGACCGTCTCGGTGCTGGCCGACCCGGCTGCCCTGGCCGACATCCGCGAGGCTGATCTGAGCTACCAGACCGGAGACGTGGTCCGCGGCGTGGAAGCGGTCCGCAACCTCAGGCGCTGAGCATCGAGGGCAACGACCAGCTGGGTCCTGACACTCACGCGACCGTGCGCCCCAGCAGGTGTCGGTTCTTGGCCAAGGAGCCCGGGAGGATGGCGAAGTGCACCTGACCGTCGTCGTCCACGGCGACGATCCGCACGACGGCTCGGCCCGACTGGTTGCCCGCGAGCACCATCGCGCCCACGACGATGCGATCCGGTAGCCGCGCATCTGTCAGCGTCGACCAGCCGAAGCCGTCGTCGTCCTGCGCATTCAGGTCCGCGACCAGGTCGATGTCGTCCATCACGGTTGCCTCCTCGCTACCCCTCATAGTACGGGTTGACGATCACTCTGTGTGTGCAGTTCGCCAGCCGCGCGACCCCGTCGTCAAGGTCATCGAAGGTGACGTCGTAGTGGCGTGGATTGCGTCCGGTGGGCTCCAGCCTCAGCCCCAGAGCGCGCAGTTCCCCCACGGTCACCGTGGTGAGAGAGGCGAACCGGATCAACGGGGGCTGCTGGGCCAGCTCGTCCAGGCTTAGGTCGCGAACGGCGAACACCGAGATGCCGTAGATGCCGTAGATGCTGTGGTTGCGCAGCGCGTCGGCACGCAGCACGACGGGGTCGAGCTCTCCACCGCGGACGACGAGCGTCACGGAGTCCGTCAACTCGTCGCCGGTGCGAACGAAGCGCTGCTTCACGCGACAGATGGTCACAGGCGGGTCCGACAGCGAGGTTCCGCCGTGTGGACGGACGGTGCCGATAGCGTCCACCGGGTGAGCGCCGCGCCCTACGACCGACTGCGCCTCACCGCCCTGCGCTACGCCGTCAACGACGAGTCAGAGCAGTACGTCGCAGTCATGCGCGTCTTCACCGCCGGCACGGCCGGGCTGCTCTCCGACCTGTCGGCCCGCGAGGTCGCCGACAGCCTGCGCGACCAGCACGGCCTGGAGCTCGACGTCGACGTCGTGGACGCCCGACTGTCCTACCTGGTCAACCACGGCAACCTCGCGCGCAGCCCGCGCGAGACCGAGGCCAAGAGCATCCGCGAGTACCTCACCACCCGTGCCCGCTACCAGCTCACCCAGCGCGGCGAGCTGGTCCACCGCCAGGTCGAGGAGCTGCTCGCCGCGACCGATGAGGTGCGCGAGGTCTCCACCGAGATGCTCGGTGGCATCCTGGCCGGCCTGCGGATCCTCGAGGCGTACGACGAAGCAGCCCGGGCCGACGCCGATCCGGACGTGCTGGCCGGTCAGGTGGCGACGGTGTTCGCGCAGTTCGAGCGGCTGGTCACCAGCACCCGGGCCTTCTACGCCAGCCTGAGCCAGGTGCTGTCGCGCTACGACCTCGGCCGCGAGGACTTCCAGGCGTTCAAGGCCGCTCTCATCGACTACCTGCAGCGCTTCGTCGACCAGATCGCCCGCACCATGCCGCAGATCGGCGAGCTGCTTCGCGGGATCGACCCGGCACCCCTGCTCGCCCGGGCCAACGCCGGCACCCGGCTGGTCGGGCTGGACGGCGCAGTGGCCAGTCGGAGCACCGGCCTGGCCGAGGCCGACTGGGACGGGCTGCGGGCGTGGTTCCTCGGCACGCCCGGTCGCCCGAGCGACGCCGAGGAGGTGCGCACCCTCGCGACGAAGGCCATGCGCGCGCTGCTGGTCAACTTGCGCCGGCTGGCCACCAGCACCGACCGCGAGGTCAGCCGCTACGCCGACCTCGTCCGGCTGGCCCGCTGGTTCGACGACAGCGACGCCGACCAGGCCGCGGCGCTGTGGGCAGCGGCTTTCGGGCTCTACCCCTGCCGCCACCTCGGCTTCGCCGCGGACACCGACGGCGAGCCCGCGCCGGCGACCAGCTCGTGGTGGCGCGCTCCGGTGGCCGACGTGCCGGTGATGCTGCGCACCAGCGGCGAGCGCAAGGCCGCCGGTGTCAGCGCCCGCCGCGAGGACTTCGGTGCGGTGAAGGCGCAGCGGCTGCGCGAGCGCGCCGCGGCCGAGGCGGCGCGCGCGAAGGCCCTGCAGGAGCTGCAGGCCCTGGTCGGACAGGACCTCGCGGCCGGCGTCGAGGTCAGCGACGAGGCCCGCGTCGAGCTGCTCGAGCTGCACGCCCGCGCGCTGTCGGGCAGCGGCGGTGCCCTCGCTCGCGGCACGGTCGGCGCCACGGCCAGTGCCTCGAGGCCCGACCGGGCCAGCGCCACCGCCTCGCTGCCCGACGGCACCCAGGTGTGCCTCGTCGTGCGGCCGAGCCCCGGCCGGCAGACCCGGATCGCCAGCCCCGCCGGCGCCCTGTGCCTGCACGACCTCACCCTCGAGCTCGCATGAGCGGGACCGCCGAGGACACCCAGGTCGCGGCCGAGCGCCGCACTGCGCTGCGGGCGCTGCTGCTCAACCCCCTGCTCGCCGCCGACGGGCCGCGCGCCGACGACCTGCTGCTGGTGCGCAAGCACCGCGAGCACCTGCAGCGGCTGTGCGCCGAGGGCCTCGGCTACCGCCTGGTCGTCGAGCCCAGGGTCGCCCGGCTCTTCAAGGCCGGCCTCGGCCGCGACGCGACCCGCCCGCTGCGCAAGAGGACGAGCAGCGGGAGAGGTCGGCCCTTCGACCCGCGGGCCTACTCGCTGCTCTGCCTCACGCTGGCGGCGCTCACCCGCTGCTCCGGGCAGCTGCTGCTCGACGAGCTCGTCGCCCAGGTGCGCAGCGCGGTCGCGGACGCCGGCCTCGCCGTCGACCTCGACGCGGTCGCGGACCGGCGCGCGCTGGCCGCGGCGCTGGGCGTCCTCGTCGAGCTCGGCGTCCTGGTCGAGCGCGACGGCGACCTGGCCCGCTTCGCCGAGGACGCCAGCGCGCAGAGCCTTCTCGACGTACGCCGGGAGCGCCTCCGGCTGCTGGTCGCGGCCGGGTTGTCGGGCGCGCAGAGCCCGCAGGACCTGCTCGACGCCGCCGCGTTGCCGAGCGCGGCCGGCGGTGCGCGGGTCGCGGTGCGGCGCAGGCTGCTCGAGTCGCCGGTGCTGTCGGTCACCGACCTCACCGCCGACCAGGTCGAGTGGTGGAGCCGCAACCGCAACCGCGAGCGCGACTGGCTGCGCGACAACGTCGGGCTCGACCTCGAGCTGCGGGCCGAGGGCGCGATCGCGATCGACCCCGACGAGGTGCTCACCGACGTCGCCTTCCCCGGCACCGGCTCGGCTCGCCATGCCGCCCTGCTCGTCCTCGAGCGCATCGCCGACGCCGCCCGCGAGCCGGCCCGCGGGGCCGAGCTCGCCGACCGGGTCTGGCGCCCGGTCGTGGACTTCGACGGGGCGCTCGCGGCGGTGGTGGCCGAGCACGGCCGCGGGCTCAAGAAGGCCTACGACGACGTCGCACTGCTGCGCGCCGACGTCGTCGAGGTGCTCAGCGAGAGCGGCCTTCTTCGTCGTACCGACGAGGGTTTCGAGGTGCACGCCGCGGCGGCGCGCTATGCCGCCAGCACCTCCTACGCCGAGGGGCTCTTCTGATGGCGCGCGACCCGCACCGCTACCGGCTGACGCGCGCCGGGGTGCTCAACGTCTGGCAGTACGACGAGCAGGTGTTCGTCTTCGCGGACGGGCGGCTGCTGCTGCGCGGCACCAACGGCGCGGGCAAGAGCAAGACGCTCGAGATGCTGCTGCCGTTCGTGCTCGACGGTGACAAGGCGCGGATGACCGCGACCGGGCGGCAGGGCAGCCAGCTGCTGTGGCTGATGAGCGACGGCGCGAGCGGCACCGGCACCCGGCTCGGCTACCTGTGGGTCGAGCTGGCGCGGGTCGACCCGAGCGGCGAGGCGCAGGTCGTGACGTGCGGCATCGGGCTGCGCTACGCAGCCAACGCGCGGACGGTGTCGACGTGGCAGTTCACGGTGCCGGGTGGCGTGCCCGACCTGTGCGAGCCCGACGGCGCGCCGCTGTCGGCGCCGCGCTGCAGGGAGCTCGTGGAGTCCCTCGGCGGCAGCGTCTTCGACTCGCCGCGGGCCTACAAGGAGCACGTGGGACGGCTGCTGTTCGGCCTCGAACCACAGGCGTACGACGACCTGCTGCGGCTGCTCTACTGGCTGCGCCAGCCGCAGGTCGGTGAGGACATCGACCCGGCCCGGCTCGTCGCGATGCTCGACGAGGCACTGCCGGCGCTCGACGACGAGGCCGTGCGCCAGGTGGGCGAGGCCTTCGACGACCTGGCCGAGCACGGCGAGCGGGTCGAGAAGCTCGCGGCCGCGGCGGCTGCTGTGGCTGCTTCCGCGACGGTCTATCGGCGCTACGCCGCCACGGTCGTGCGGGAGCGGGCCGCAGCTGCGCTGGCCGCGGAGAAGGAGCGCGCCGCGCGGGCCCGCGCCGTCGGGCAGGAGACGGCGGCGCTCGAGCAGGTCGTTCTTGCGCTGGGGGAGGCGGAGACCGAGCAGCGGGCGGCGGGGGAGCGGCTGGCCCAGGCCTCGAGCCGGGTGTCGGCGCTGGAGTCCGGGCCGCTGGCGCGCAACCAGCAGGTGCTGCGACAGATGCAGCGGCGGGCGTCGGACCTGATGGAGGTGGCGGGGCGTGCGCGCGAGGCGTCGGTGCGCGCGACCGAGCGGGCAGACAACAGCGGGGCCCGGGTCGAGCGGGAGGCAGGTGACCTGGCCGAGCAGGGGCGCCGGCTGGTGGGCTCCGCCGGTGAGGTCGACGCCGGGCTGCGTGGCTGCGGGCTGCCCGGCGCGCTGCCGGCCGGCGAGGACCCGGTCGCCTTCGGCGAGGCGCTGGTGGAGGCGGTGCCGGCGGCGCGCCACCGCGTCACGACGGTGCGCGCCGCGGTGTCGGTCGTCCGCGACGCGGTCGGTCGGGTCGAGCAGCAGACCCGGGCGCGAGACGCCGCCGCGGAGCGCGCGGCCGAGGCCGAGCGCCGCGAGGAGCAGGCGGCGGGTTCGCTCGCCGACGCCGCGCGTGAGGTGACGTCGCTGGCCGAGGCGTGGAGCCGCGACGCCTTCGCCTGGGCGGGCGAGCGGCCCGACCTCGCCAAGGGGCTGGAGATCCCGGCACCGACGCCGAGCGCTCTCGAGACCGTGGCAGAGCAGGCCCGAGCGGTTGCCGCGCCGGCGCTGGACGCGCTGCGGGCCGACGAGGCCGAGGCGGCCGCCCGGCGGGTCGCCGCGCAGACGCTGCTGAGCGAGCTGGACGGCCGCCACGCCGCGGTGCTCGCCGAGACCGACCCCGCGCCGCCCGATCCGGCGCTGCCGCGGCCGGGCCGCGACCCGCAGCAGGGGCTGCCGCTGTGGCGGCTGGTGGATGTCCGTGACGGCGTCGACGCCGCACCGATCGAGGCGGCGCTGCAGGCGGCCGGTCTGCTCGACGCGCAGGTCCTCGCCGACGGCTCCGTGCTCGCGGCCGACACCCTCGACACGGTGATCCGGACAGGCGCGCCAACCCAGGGTCCGTCACTCGCCGAGGCATTGCGACCGGACGTTCCCGAGGGCAGCCCGGTGACGACGGAGGTCGTCGCGGGAGTGCTCGCCACCGTCGCTCTGCTCGACCGGGTCGACGACGCCGACGGTCCGGCCGCGATCGGCCGCGACGGGTCGTGGCGGCTCGGTCCGCTGCGGGGCCGCGCGGACAAGCCGGTCGCGCAGTACGTCGGGAGCGCCGCCCGGGTCGCCGAGCGGGCCCGCCGGCTGGCCGCGGTCGAGGCGGAGCAGGTGGCAGCGACCGCGGACCTGGATGCGGCGACCGAGGCCGAGCGGGCTGCTGCCGAGGAGCGGACTGCGCTGCTCGGCTGGCTCGACCGGCTGCCGGCGTCGGACGCGCTGCGCGCCGCGTGGGTGCGGCGTGACGAGCGGTCGGCGGCTCGTGACCGCGCCCAGGCCGACGCGACCGCGGCCAGCGAGCGGCTGACCGCCGCGACCGCCGAGCTGGCCCGTGACACCGACGCGCTGAAGCGGCTGTGCGCCGAGCACGACCTGCCCGCCGACCGTGACGCCCTCGAGCTCAGGGGCGCCGCGCTCACCGATCTCGATGTGCGCCTGGAGGCTCTGCGCGCCGAGGCGACCCGGCTGCTCGCGGCTGCCCGCCGGCTCGAGGAGGACGGCGAGGCCGCCGAACGCGACGCCGACGACGCCAAGCGCGCCGACGCCGAGGCCGACACCGCCGAGCGCGACGCCCGCGAGGCGGTGGCTGAGCACCAGGCGCTGCTCGACACCCTCGGCGTCGAGGTGAAGCAGATGCAGGCCGACCTCGACGCCGCGCAGCAGGCCCAGCGGCAGGCCCGGGGCGAGCGGCAGCGGGCCGACCAGCAGGTCCTCGACCTCACCGGCCGTCGCGGTGCGGCGCGCTCCCAGGTCGCGGCCGCCGAGCAGAGACTGGCCGAGGCCCTGCCCGAGCTCACCGAGCAGGCGGGCCGGGTCGCGGCTCTGCGCGGCGTCCCCGGACTGCTCGACGCGGCGCTCGACCGGCCGCTGCAGGACACCGACCACGCCGGCCTCGACGCCCTGCCGACGCTGCCGCTCCCGAGGGCCGCCGTGCAGCTGCTCACCGCCTGGAGCGAGCCGGGCACCGATCGGGCCGCCGACGCCAACGACGTGCACGCCGAGGTCCGGTCGCTCGCTGCCGGCCCGGCCGCCGACGCCGAGCCGCGGGTCGTCCCCGTCGGGGAGGCGCTGGCGGTGATGGCCCGCGACCCGGCGGGGTCGGAGCAGCCGCTGGCGCTGGCCGCTGTGCGCCTGGCCGAGGAGGCGGTGCGGGAGCGCGAGCTGCTCACCGACCGGGAGCGGACTCTCTTCGAGGAGCACCTGCTCGGTGAGCTCGGCGACAAGCTGCGGGCGCGACGGGCCGAGGCGAGCGACCTGGTTAAGGGCATGAACGACCTGCTCGCCGACGTGAGGACCTCTCAGGGCATCCGGGTGCGGCTCGACTGGTCGCTGCGCGAGGACGCCGGCCAGGACGTCCACGACGCCGTCGCCCTGCTCGGCCGGGCCCACGGCTCGCTGACTCCGGAGGAGCGCACCCGCTTGCGTGACGTCCTGAGCGCGCTCATCGCGGTGCAGCGCGACGCCGACCCCGAGCGCGGCTACACCGAGCACCTCGCCCGGGCGCTCGACTACCGGCGCTGGTCGGCCTTCGCGGTGCGCCTGCACCGGCCGGGCGCGACAGCGTGGACGACCCTGACCCGGCGCACCCCGCTGTCGCAGGGCGAGCAGAAGGTCGTCTGCTACCTGCCGCTCTTCGCCGCCGCAGCCGCGCACTTCACGTCGGTCGCCGGCGCCGCGCCGCACGCGCCCCGCCTGATCCTGCTCGACGACGCCTTCCCGAAAATCGACGTGCGCACCCACCCGCTGCTCTTCGGACTGCTCGTCGACCTCGACCTCGACTTCGTCCTCACCAGCGAGCGACTGTGGGGCGACCACCCGACCGTGCCGTCGCTCGCGATCTACGAGGCGCTGCGCGCGCCGGGGGAGCGCGGCATCGCGCAGTACCGCTACACCTGGGACGGGCACGCGCTCGTCGGCGAAGGATGACCCTGCCCGACTGGCTCGCCGACCCGGCTCTGCTCCCGGTCTGGCAACGGCTGCGCGCACCCCTCGAACGAGGCACGCGTACGACGCGCCTCACGGCGCTCGACCGCGCAACCCGGCATGCCCTGTCCGGTGTTCTCGGCCGGCCGCTCGTCGGTGACGTGCCGCTCATGCTCGCCGACGTGTCGGCGCTGCTGGAGAGCCGCGCCGGGCTGACACTCGAGCAGGTCGTCGTGGCCGCGACCGGGCCCTTGCGCGACCGCGCCGCCGAGCAGGCCGCTCGTGAGGTGCCGCTGTCGCTGCTGGCGGCCGTGGACCTCGCGTGGGCAGAAGACGTACGCCGCAGCGGCCTGCTGACCCGGCTGCCCGACGCCGAGGCCGTGGCCTGCCAGGCCGTGGCGGTGCGTGCACTCCTCCCGGCATCGCCTGCGCGGTTGCGCACGGAACTCGCGGTCGCCGTGACCGGTGATGCGCACGCTCTCGACGAGGGACGGGCGTTGGCCGCGGTCGTTCTGCGCGGCTTGGCCGGCGGCGCTGTTCCCGCGACCGCCGCCCAGCGGCGGAAGCTGTGGGAGGAGTCCGGCGTCCTCGCCGACACGGTGTCGACCAGCGTGTTGACCCTCGGGCTGCGGCCGGTGGCTTCTGGGCCGCGCGAGCAGGCGTTGCGCGACGCCGCCGATCGGGGGGACCCGGTGCACCTGACGCCGTGGGACCTGCGCCGGGTCGACGTGGCGCTGGGCACGGGACGCGTGCTGGTGGTGGAGAACCCGTCCGTGCTCGAGTCGTTCGCCGCGCGGCACGGCGGACGCTTCGCTGTCGTCTGCACGGCGGGCTGGCCCGCGGCGGTCGCACTCGACCTGATTGACCGCCTTGCCGTGCCGCTCGACTACCACGGCGACTTCGATTGGCGGGGGGTCGAGATCTGCAGCTGGCTCATCGAACGTCGAGGCGTGCAGCCCTGGCGGATGTCGACGGTCGACTACCTGGCTGCTCCTGGAGGTGGGTCGCTCACGGGACGTGAGGTGGCGACGCCGTGGGATCCGGGGCTGGCAATCGCCATGCACGAGCGGGGTGTCGCCGTGCACGAGGAGCAGGTGTTCGAGGTGCTGTTGGCCGAATGGCGAGACGCCTAGTTCGCATTGAGGCGGCTGAATGGCGCCGCGTTTGCAGTCTGATCCCTTTTACTGGCCCCCATGTCCAAGTTTGGCGCCTCGGCCAGAACGCTCAAGCAGTTCCACGTCTACGTCATCGAACTGTCGTCGCAGGCTCCGGACGACAACCGTCCGAGCGTTTACGTCGGCCAGAGCTGGCACGAGCCAGAACGGCGGTTCTTGCAGCATACGGAGGGCATCCGCGCCGCTCGAATCGTACGCAGATCGGGTCTGCGTCTCCGTCCTGATCTGACTGAGGGATGGGGGCCATATATGTCGCGGGAGGACTCGCTGGCCGCCGAGGCCGAGTTGGCGGCAGACCTGCGGGAGAGGGGGTACCGCGTGTTCGGCGGTCATTAGGGACCAAGATCTTGGTTAATGCATGGCAGCACGCGCTGATTCGACCTGCATATGGCAGACGTCCTTGCCGGCGCGGAACGTCGGGCGACTTTCGTGCTCGCGCGTGCGAGCTCAGGTATCAGCGAGCGACTACTGCTGCTTAGGGGCTAGGCGGCTGCCATGTCTCGTACCGGGTTTGATGGAGACCATCAAGCCACGGAGGATCAAGAATGGCGGCACCACGGAAGTACCCGGAGGAGCTTCGGGAGCGCGCGATCAGGCTGACGCTGGACGCTCGGAAGGACCCGGCCGCTCGGTCGGG